>JBOGNS010000200.1:0-8111 GCA_050747305.1 Candidatus Acidiferrales bacterium
CGGTAAGATCGCCGATCAGGTTGAACGCCTGAAAGATGAAGCCGATTTCGCGGTTGCGGATGCGTGACCGCTCGGCCATCTTGATGTTCGCGACCGGCTTGCCGTTCAGCATGTAATCGCCATCGGACGGCGTGTCGAGCAATCCGAGGATCGAGAGCAGCGTGGACTTGCCGCAGCCTGAAGGGCCGGCAATGGCGATGTATTCGCCGGGCATCACGTCGAGATGGATGCCGGAGAGCGCGTGCGTCTCCACCTCGTCGGTCAGGAATACCTTTCTGAGATTTTCCAAGCGAATCAAAGGCTCACCAGACATGTTTCCCTCCCTCCGATGGAAACGAAAATGGGGCCCGCAAAGTTCAATGCAAATTGGCCCACACCCTGCGCGCAGTCTTTGCCCTGCGCACTTTAGACTGGCAGGGCCGCGAAAAGGTTAGACTGCATTCTTTGTTTACTGAGGATTTGCCGCCGGGTTACAAGCGAACGGACCTGACCGCCCAAAATTCTTTTGCCGGACGCTCCGAGTGCGTTAAGGTAGAGAGAAGCGCGCCTCGCAGGCTCCCGCGCGCGAGCGTATCCGTGGCCTATCTTCCCATCGAACATTACGGCCTCATCGGCGACATGTACACCGCCGCGCTGGTGGGCAGGAACGGCTCGATTGACTGGTTCTGCTATCCGCATTTCGATTCGCCCAGCATCTTCGCCGCCATCCTTGACGATCGCAAAGGCGGCCGCTTCCGGATCGCCCCCGTCGAGGAAGGTGTATCGCACAAGCAAGTCTACTGGCCCGGCACGAATATTCTGATTACGCGCTTCCTCTGCCCCAGCGGGCTGGGCGAACTGGTGGACTACATGCCCGTGGGCCGCGCCAAAGAGAAACAGCAACACCACGATCTCGTCCGGCGCGTGAGCGTGGCCCGCGGCAGCCTGCGCTTCCGCATGGAGTGTACGCCGGCATTCAATTACGCCCGCGATTCTCATCAGACGAAAATCTCCAGCGACGGCGCATGTTTCTTTTCCCCTTCGCTTGCGCTGGGCTTGGGCACAACCGCCAAGCTGGAGATGAACGGCGGCAACGGCGTCTCCGCCGAGTTCACCTTAAGCGCCGGAGAAAGCCTCAGCTTCTATCTGGAACAGATCGAACCGGGCGAACAATGCCCGCGGGCGTTCAGCGAGGCCGAGTCCAGCGAAAAATTTCACGCCACTGTCGAGTATTGGCGGCGCTGGCTCTCCCACTGCACCTACAAGGGGCGCTGGCGCGAACTCGTAGAACGTTCGGCGCTGGTCCTCAAGCTGATGACCTTTCAGCCCACCGGCGCCATCGTCGCCGCCCCCACCTGTAGCCTGCCGGAAGCCATCGGCGGCGAGCGCAACTGGGATTACCGCTACACCTGGATCCGCGACGCGGCGTTCACACTCTACGGCCTGATGCGCATCGGCTTCTTCGAAGAGGCCGCACACTTTACAGACTGGCTCACCGCGCGCATTCACGAGCTCGAGCCGGACGGCTCCCTGCAAGTCATGTATGGGATCGACGGCCGCCACACCCTGAGGGAAGAGACACTGGATCATCTGGAGGGATATCGCGGCTCGCGTCCCGTGCGCATCGGCAATGGCGCGCACAACCAATATCAGCTCGACATCTACGGCGAGATGATGGACTCCATCTATCTCTACAACAAATACGGCAGCCCCATCTCCTTCGACCTCTGGCGCGACTTGCGCCGCATCATCAACTGGGTGTGCGATCACTGGAACGACAAAGACGCCGGCATCTGGGAAGTGCGCGGGCCGCACCAGCACTTTGTGTTTTCCAAAGTGATGTGCTGGGTGGCGCTGGACCGCGCGCTGCGCCTCGCCCAGAAGCGCTCCTTCCCCGCCGATTTCGACCGCTGGTTCAACACCCGCGACCAAATCTACCTCGACATTATGGACAAGGGCTGGAACCCGAAGCGCAAAGCCTTCGTGCAGTACTACGGCAGCAACGATCTTGACGCCGGCAATCTGATCATGCCGCTCGTGTTTTTTATGTCCCCCAGCGACCCGCGCATGTTGAGCACCCTGGATGAAACCATGAAGCCCCCGCATGAAGGAGGCTTGGCCTCCGCCAGCCTGGTCTATCGTTATCTGCACGGGGCCGTGCAGGATGGACTGGTGGGCGTCGAAGGCACCTTCAATATGTGCAGTTTCTGGCTGGTGGAGGCGCTCACCCGCGCAGGCTTGCACGATCCCGCGCGCCTCGATCAGGCTCGCCTCACTTTCGAAAAAATGCAGGGCTTTGCCAGTAACCTCGGACTCTATGCGGAAGAAACCGGCTCCAGCGGCGAGGCCCTGGGCAACTTTCCTCAGGCCTTTACGCACCTGGCGCTGATCAGCGCGGCCTTCAATCTGGATCGCGTCCTCGGCTCGCGCTGAAGTAGCCACGACCCCCAGCCCGTCGCGCCATCCAGGCCTCGCCTTCCGCCGAAGCGTTGGATGGGAAATGGCGACGAAGACGGTAGTGTTTGCAGAAAAGCAGGGACGGAAAGCAGTGATGAAGGCAATCGCAGTGATTCCCGGCGAGAAAGACAGCGTCCATTTGCGCGACGTGCCGCAGCCCGCACTGGGCCAGGTTCCCGGCGGGCGCGGCGTGCTGGTGAAGATTCTGCGCGTGGGCGTGGACGGCACCGACAAGGAAATCAACGAGGCAGAGTACGGCGCGCCGCCCGCAGGCGATGATTTTTTGATCCTCGGGCATGAAAGCTTTGGCCAGGTGGAAGCCATTGGGCCCAGCGTGACGGAATTGAGGCCAGGCGACTATGTGGCCCTTACCGTGCGCCGGCCGGGCAGCTCGATCTACGACCGCATCGGCACATACGACATGACCACCGACGACACCTACTTCGAGCGCGGCATCAATCTGCGCCACGGTTTCCTCACCGAGTATGCAGTGGATGACCCCGAATACATCGTCCGCGTGCCGGGAGAATTGCGGCACGTGGGCTTGCTCGCAGAACCAACCTCGATTGTGGAGAAAGCCGTCACCCAGGCTTACGAAATTCAGCGGCGCCTGCGCGTGTGGCGCCCGCAACGCGCCGCCATGCTGGGCGCGAGTTCGCTCGGGTTGCTGGGTTCGCTGGTGCTGCGGCTGCGCGGGCTGGAAGTCACCACCTTTGGGCTGAAGACGCCGCCGTTCACCAAATCCGAGCTGCTGGAAGAGCTTGGCGCGCGCTACCTCTCCACGCGCGAAACTCCGCTTACGCAAGCGTCGCGGCAGTTCGGCCCCTTCGACATCATTTTGGAAGGCACCGGCTACTCGCCGCTGGTGTTCGAAGCCATGGACGTGCTCGCGAAAAACGGCGTCCTGGTGATGCTTTCCATCACCGGCGGCGAGCGCAAAATCGAAATCCCCGCCGACCGCATCAATCAGGGCTTCGTGCTGGGCAACAAAGTCGCTGTCGGCAGCGTGAACGCCAACCGCGAATACTTCGAAATCGGCGTCAAGGATTTGTCGCAAGCGGAGCTGCAATTTCCCGGGTGGCTCGGCAAACTGCTCACGCATCCCATTCGCGGACTCGAAAATTATCGCCAGATGATGACCACGCTCACCGAAGCAAAAGACGCCATCAAAGTCTTCGTCGAGGTCGCTCCTTTCTGAATCAGTTTGCAGCTCACGGTCGACAGCCTCACAGTCGGGGCTCGCCACGCTGCTCATCCTTCCCTCTGTAAGCTGTCGACTGTCGGCTGTCAGCTTCCTTTATAATCGCCCGTGCTCATGCGCCGGCTAGCCCACATGCCGCGAAAACTACTCCTGCTGGTGGCGGTGCTGTTCGCAGTTTCCATCACCGCGTATACCGCCATCTGGATGTATTACATGCATGCTCCGCGCAGCGTCGCAGGGCTCGGCTTCGAGCTGCGCGAACTTCCCGGCCAATCCCAAGCCGCAGTCGCGAGCCTCACGCCCGGAGGGCCTGCTGAGAAAGCCGGTCTGCGCCTGAATGACGTTGTGCGCTCGATCAACGGCCAGCCCATGCGCAGCCTCGCCCCGTATTACGACGCGGTAGTCCGCGGCCAGCCCGGTGACCGCGTCACCTTCGAGGTGCAGAGCGGTAGTCAGCCGGCGCACACCATCGCCATCGCACTCGCTCCGCCACCGGCAAGCGCCTCTGCCGTCCCGCTCACCTCGCGGCTCGCCGAGTGGCTGGCAGACAGCTATCCGCTGTGGTTCCTCGCCGTTGGGCTGGCCGTACTCTTCCAGCGGCTCGATGATGGCCACGCCTGGTTGCTCGCGCTGCTCTTCGCCTGCTTCATCGCCGGCCCGGAGTACCAGGAGATCATCCCGCGCCTGCACCCGGCGCTGCGCAATGCTGTGTTCGCTTACGGCGTGTCGCTGGCCTATCTGGGATCTGCGCTCTTCTATTGTTTCTTCACGCTGTTTCCCAACGCCTCGCCGCTCGAGCGGCGCGCGCCCTGGCTGAAATGGGCGGCGGTCGCCCTCACCGCGATCCTCGTGGTGCCGTCGGCCATCTCCGCGTTAACCAGCGCGACCTTTTATCCCTTCTATGTGCACAACGGGTGGGTCGCTCCCGCCGTGTTCCAAAGCTTCCGTCAATGGCACCTGTTCGGTTTTGTGGCGCTCGGTTTCGTGGCGCTCATCGGCAACACCCTGCGCGCCCGCGACGCGCACGCTCGCCGCCGCGTCCGCGTCATCCTCTGGGGCACGCTAGCTGGCTTTGGCCCGATGATCACCGTGTTTTTTCTCAGCACCTTCACCGGTCATCCGGCGTTCTCCGCTCCGGCCACCCGTGTGATCTGCAACGTGCTGCTGATTCTGGTGCCGATTTCCTTCGGTTACGCGGTGGTCAAGCACCGCATGATGGAAATGCCCGTGCTGCTCAAACGCAGCGCGCGTTACGTCATCGTTCGCCACGGACTCGACTTCCTGCTTGCCGCCGCTCTGGCGGTTGTGGTTCTCTTCATGTCGCAGTTTGCCGGGGCCGCGCTGCATGGATGGCAGGGCGGCGGCGCGAACATGGCGCTCACCGAGATGCACTACAACCAGGTGGTCACGCTGGTTTTTATCCTCGGCCTGGCTTCCGGCGCCGTGCTGGCGGCCACCCAGCGTCGCGTTCGCCAGACCTACATGCAGCGGCTCGACCGCGCCTTCTTCCGTAGCGCCTACGACGCCCGCCAGATCATGCAAGACCTCGCAGAGAAGGCGCGCAGTGTCTCCACTCGCGAACAGCTCGCCTTGCTGTTGCGCCAGCACATCCGCGAAGCCCTGCATCCGCGGTCGCTGGCGGTTTATTTTGAATCAGATGGCGGCGTGCTGCGTCGCCAGCGCGCACCGCATGAACTCCCCGAGACGCTCAGCACCGACTCCCCGCTGCTGAAGGAACTCGCCAGCCACGGCCGCCCGTGGGAAATTCCGCCATCCGATACGCCCGCCGCGCCCGGCCTGCCGCAACTCGCCAGCTTGCGCGCGTTCTTGGACGAGGAATTCGCATCGCCCGCGGCGGAAGGCGACATCGTCGCTGCTTTAGCGCCGCTCGAGCCGGAGTGCCTGGTGCCCCTGATGGGCAATGACGGGCGCTTAGTGGGCATGGTTGTGCTCGGCCAGCGCCGGTCGGAGGAACCCTACTCCGACGAAGACGAACGACTACTGGCCTCCGTCGCCGGCCAGGCGGCCATTGCTCTGGAAAATATCGGCCTCGCGGAAAGCATGGCCCAAAAAATCGAAGCGGAGCGCAAAGCTGCCGGCGAAATCGCTATCGCGCGCGACGTGCAGGCGCAACTCTTCCCGCAGAAGCAGCCGCCCATGGCCACCCTCGAATACACCGGCCTGTGCGACCAGGCGCGCAAAGTCGGCGGCGATTACTATGACTTCCTCGATCTCGGCCCCGGCCGCATCGGACTGGTGCTGGCCGACATTTCCGGCAAAGGGATTTTCGCTGCGCTGCTGATGGCCAATCTGCAAGCCAATTTGCGCAGCCAATACGCGCGCGCTCTGGATGATCTGCGGGGCCTGATGTGCTCGGTCAACCGGCTGTTTCAGCAGTCCACTTCCACCGGGCTGTACGCCACGATGTTCTTCGCCGATTATGCCGACGCCACGCGCCGCTTGCGCTACGTCAATTGCGGCCACAATCCGCCCCTGCTGCTGCGCGCCGATGGCTCGCACCAGCGCCTCGAATCCACTGCCACGGTCATCGGCCTGGTGGAAGAGTGGGACTGCGAAGTGGGCGAGACCGAATTGCGCCCCGGCGACGCCCTGGTTATCTACTCCGACGGCGTCACCGAAGCGCAGAGCGATGACCAGGAGTTCTTCGGCGAGCAGCGTCTGCTGCTTGCCGCGCGCGACGCGGCCGGCCTGCCCGTCGCGGAAGCGGCGCGCGCCATCGCGCAAACCGTCCACACCTTCAGCGGCGCCGCGCAGGAAGACGACCTCACGCTGGTGCTCGCCCGCGCCACGTAGCGCCGCCATCTTGGCGGCGTAACTTGCCTTTCACTCCCCATCCTCCCATCGCGCCAGCCGTCGTCATCACCCGGCTAGCCATCCTAGCCTGGAAAAATCGCTGGTGGCGCCCAATCCAACTGTGCTATTCGATTTCCCGAGCCATCTCAATTCGCAGTCGGAAATCGCCGGCGGGATGCCTGCGCTACGCGGCGCCTCCCATTTCCACTGGATAACGAATGCCGCACGCGGATACCGCGCGAAGCGAACACGGCGGGATGGCCGCTGCTAGAATCGCCGCGTGATTCGCGAGTGTTTGTGGCCCGAAGACGGTTTCAAACCTGTATCGCGCGCGGCGCTGATTGGCTGGAGCGTGTTCTATCTGCTGTTTCTGCTGAATGCGCTGGCCGATGACGACGGCTTCCTCTTCCTTGATCACGCGAACCTGATCATCCACGAAGCCGGGCATTTCTTTTTCAGTTGGTTTGGCTACTACACGCAGATCCTGGGCGGCACGCTGGGCGAATTGATGGTGCCGCTGCTCTGCGGCCTGTATTTTGTTCGCAAGGGCGAGACGACGGCCGTCGCGTTTTGCGCGTTCTGGTTCTTCGAAAATTTCCTCTACATCGGCGCGTACATGGCCGACGCGCGCACCGCAGCCATGCCGCTGGTCGGCTCCGAGGAAAGCGACTGGACCATCCTCTTCACCCACTGGGGCGTGCTCATCCACGACCGCACCATCGCCGCATGGACGCGCGCCCTCGGCTGGCTCGGCATGGCTGGCAGCGCTTCCTGGCTCGCCGGGATGCACTTCCACAGACGCCGGACGCCCAGGGAAGGCGGTTAGGGAAGCAGGCCGGCCTCGAAGCGCCTTATTTTCCGGGTGCGCGATAGGCCACGTTCTTCTTCGTTGCGCTGTCCATTTCTTCCGGCGTGATAAGCACGGTCGTTTTCGTGCGCACCAACCCCGCTGCGCCGGTCGCTAACGCGAGAGCCGCCGCGGTCGCGTTGTCCGGCGCTTCCACGATGGCAAAGGCATCCGTGTCGCCGAAGGTGAAGTAGAAAGACTCCAGCTTGCCCCCGATGGACTTCAAGGCCGCTTCCACCGCGGCTTTTCGCGCGGAGCCCCCATCTTTGAGCAGCCCTTTTACGCCTTCAGCCGTGTAGGATGCTGCGATAAGATACTTCGGCATTTGCCACCTCCTGTGCTCCTGCTGCGATGTGATCGCTGCTTGGTACCACCACAATACGTCCCGCCGCCGATTTTTCAAGCCCTCTTTGCTAGAATAAAGGCCACCGCGCCCGTAGCTCAGTTGGACTAGAGCATCTGCCTTCTAAGCAGAGGGTCGGGGGTTCGAATCCCTCCGGGCGCGCCACTCCTCGTTTCTTGCCAGTTTGTGTCGTCACATTTCAAAAGAGCGCAGGGGCGAGCATCAGGTGCGTTGCGTTTGCCGTGAAATGGCACATGATCGAGTATGGCAGGCCCCATCGCCAAAAAACCCAACCGAGCAGCAGACCGGCAGCCGTGCTTTTCACTACGACGGTTATGGTCGGATACCCCACGTCTTATTCGACTCGGAATACTGCTGCTCAAGCTGCGCGGCGATGGTGTCGAGTTCTGCTTGCGCCTGTTCGATACTCACGCCATCGCGCAGCCGCCCCACCGGCCGCAAAAAATGAA
>JBOGNS010000201.1:0-6333 GCA_050747305.1 Candidatus Acidiferrales bacterium
GAGAGCTATCTGTTTCCGCACTCGATTGATGCGATGGGCTTCGACCTCAAAGAGACCGGCTTCCACATCGTGCTTTCGCGCGACGTGCCGCAGATGATCCGCGAGCGTATCGCCACGCTGGTGGATGGCTTCCTCGCGCGGCACGGGCTGCAGCGCGATTCCGTTTCCGCTTTTGTGCTGCATCCCGGCGGGCAGAAGCTGCTGCACTTCATCGAAGAGGAACTCGGACTGGCGCGTTCGAGCACGCAGCCTTCGTGGAACGTGCTGGCCGATTACGGCAATCTTTCGAGCGCGTCGGTGCTCTTTGTGCTCAACGAATGGATGGAGCAGCGCAAACCCGCGCCCGGCGACTACGGGTTGCTCGCCGCCTTCGGCCCGGGCTTCAGCGCCGAGCTGCTGCTACTGCAATGGCCGTAGTGGTATCGCCGGCGTCCCGCCGGCACCGTAGACAGGCACTCCTGCCTGTCCGCCTGGGACGCGCGCGCAGCGCGCTTTGGAGTGCGGCAGCAAAGCTGCCGCTTTGTTTGAGGTCAACGCAGCTTGCCCCTTCGCTTCAGGCGGCTGCATGACTTGAGCAATGCCAACCAGCCACCTCGCCTACATCGCATTTCTGCTCGCCATCGCCGCGCTGCGCCTGATCGAGCTGCGCGTGTCGCGTTGCAATCAATCGCGCCTCGCCACGGAGGGCGCGGAGCAAATCGCTGAACCGCGCTTTGCGGTGATGGTCGCGCTGCACACCGGCATCCTGCTCGCCTCCGCCGCGGAAGTGATCCTCTTGCGGCGGCCGCTCCTGCCGGTGCTGGCTGTGGCCATGGCCGTGCTGCTTGCCGCGACCAACGTGGTGCGCTGGTGGGTGATTCGCACGCTTGCCGGACGCTGGAGCGTGCGCGTGCTCACGCCGTCGCGCCTCGGCATTGTCACCGGCGGCCCCTTCCGCTACGTCCGCCATCCAAATTACGCCGCAGTATTCGTGGAGATGATCGCCATCCCGCTGCTGCACACCGCGTGGCTTACCGCGCTGATTGGCGCCGTTGCGCACATTTTCGTTTTGCGCGCCCGCATCGCGCTGGAAGAATCTGCGCTGCTCGCCAATCCCGACTACCGCGCCGCCATGGCGCACAAGCCCCGCTTCATCCCGCACGTGTACTGAACGGCGCAGCCTTCAGGCTGCGCGGTTTGTTTAGCGCACACGCTTCAGTTCGAATGTGCCGATGCCGTAGATCGGCTCGCCTTCGACAATTATCTCGGCAATGCCGGCGAGCCGGTCACCCAAAAACGCGGCGCGAAACTTCACGATGCCGCCGTTGGGCCCGGCGGGATTGACGAAGTCGAAGCCATAGTCGGTGATCCGCACTTGGTCGAGTTCGGCGGTGATGTCGTCCAGCCTGCCGCTTGCGAAGCGAACCTGCATCGCCGTCTTCCACTCCGCGCGCGCCGCATCGACGGACTCACCCGGCTTGGCCTCACGCTGCGCGAGCCAAATTTCCAGCGTGGCCGGCTGCGGATAGAGCGCGAGTGACCCGAGCCAGCGCCCGCTGACTTGCTCCCGTGTAGGACGCCGGCCACCCGCGGGCATTTGCGGCAGCGCGAGCGCAGCCGGCGCCGGCAGATCGATTGCGCCGTCGGCCGCAGCGAGCTTCTCGTGATTCTGCCAAGCGATGCGCTGCAACTCGCCCGCGAAGCGCGCGGGCAAATCCACCAGCACGGCAGATGCGCCAGTGCCCACCGCGCCTGTATCGGGATTCACCGGCGCGCCGGAAATGCGCGCCGGCCCGCCCACCGGGCTCGCGCCGGTCAGCGTGGCCGCAATCACCGCGGCGGCCAGATAGGAACCGGTGCGCGAGGGATGGCTGCCATCCTCGGCATAAAGCGAAGCGCCGCCAACTTCCGCGCTCGCCTGCTGCCACGCCAGCCCCACTGGCGCGACCGCCGCGCCGAGTTCGCGCGCGATATGCATGTTGGCGTAGTCGAGCATCGCGCGATCGGAATCCGGCGCCTCCCGCTGCGGCCACGTGTGATAGAAAACCGTCTTCGCGCCCGCCTTGCGAATTTCCGCGTCCAGCTTGCGCGCCGCGGCGAAAAACGCTTCCGGATTCGCCACGCGCGCCTCGCCGTTCACCAGATACACCGCGCCCAGCGCGCTCTGCTCCTGCAACACTACAAAGTCCCAGCCGCCGCTGCGAATCGCCTCCGCCGTTCTTGCATTCGCCGCATGATCGGCCAGCGACGCGCCGCCCGGCGCAATCATCCGCGTCTCGATCTTCCTTCCCGCCGCTGCCGCCAGCTCCTCCACCAGCCGCGGCAAATTATTGTAGTAGGTATAGCTGTTGCCAAGAAAAAGCACGCGCAACGCATCGCCCGCTCGCGGCGGCTGCGCAGGCTTCTCGCTCGAGCATGCAACCGCGAGTACCAGCAGGCTTGCGGCGGAAACCGCAAGCAGGCTGCGGAACTGACGATGCGACGAACTGCGCGTGGTGGAGTCCATCGAAGCCTAGGCCGCTGTTTCAGTCACCATGCGGAACAACTTGATTTCGGTTGGCGCAGCCAGCAGCTCGCCGGCGCGCGCGCGGAAAGCCTGAATGTGCGCCGACTGGGCGTGCGCATCGAGCGCCGCCTTGCTCGTCCAATTTTCGTAGAAGAGAAACAACGCCACATCATCATGCGACTGGTGCAAATCGTAATTGATGCAGCCCGCTTCCCTGCGCGTCGGCCCTACCAGCCCGAGCAGCGCACGCTTTACTTCTTCTTCCTTGCCTGGCTTTGCGTGAATGCGCGCCACTACAGTCTGCCTTCCACTCATTGCGTCTCCGTCCTCTCGTTTTTGACACCGGTAGGAAGGAAAGTAGCACGTCTCGCCGGGGTCGTGCGCGCGGGAGAACTTTCGCTAAGACTTGAATGGGTTCGCGCGATGAAACGGACAGGCAGGAGTGCCTGTCCTACCTGCGTCAACTGCGGAAGAGCTGATTCGCTTCGGCGTAGGTCATCGCGCCCTCGGTGAACGCGCGATACGTTCCTGTTTGCTTCAACTCATCTGCGATGCGGCGGAGCACGCTCAGCGTTGCGCGCATGGGCCCGGAGCCGAGGCTGACACGCGCCACGCCCGCTTTTTCCAGCTCGCGGATGGGAGGTGATGCGGCTACCGCGAGCACGTTCAGGGGCCCGCGAATGGACTTCGTCAACCGATCGATGGTGGGCAGGTCAGAAACGCCGGGCACGAAGAGGCAATCAGCGCCGGCGTCGCGATAGGCATTCGCGCGCCTCACTGCGTGCTCGAAGCGGCTGTGCGGCTCGCCCACCGCGTTGAGATACACATCTGTGCGCGCGTTGATCACCAGCGGCACGCCGAAGGCGGCGGACATTTCGAGTATCGCGCGAATCTTCGCCACGTGCAGCGACGGCTCCACCAGCCGTTGCGGATCGCTCGTGCCGTCTTCCAGGTTGATGCCGATCGCGCCCGTACCCAGCAGCTTGCGGCAGTTTTCCGCCACTTGCGCGGGCGTGTTTGAGTAGCCGGCCTCGAAATCCACGCTCACCGGCACGCGTACGGCGCGCACCACATGCCGCACCATCGCCAGGTGCGCATCCAGCGGCAGCTTTTCACCATCCGGATAGCCGAGGGCGTTCGCAATCCCCGCGCTGGAAGTGGCCACCGCCGGGAATCCAGAGGCTTCGGCGATGCGCGCACTGGCCGCGTCCCAGGCGTTCATCAGAATCAGGATGGGCGGCGCCTGATGCAAGGCTCGAAACCGCTCAGCCTGCGCGCGCTGGTCGGTTTGGCTCATGGATTCACCCCCGGCGCGGTACCCGCCGCGTGGCGCTGCAAACATGCGCGGCAGAGGCACCCGGTATAGCGCTCTCGCAGAGCCGCACGCGCCGCCTCACTCAACTCCATCTCCGCGCACCAGCAGTCGCGCAGCGCGGCCCCGCACGCAAACTGCTCACCGCACGCCGGACATGCACGCTGCATTTCCACAATGATCGCCGGCCCGAAAAATGCTAACGCAGTATGCGTCGCCATTCGACCCGTGGCTCAGGAGGCTAAGCGCAGGGCCTTCTTGACGGATTTAGGCAGCGCAATGGGAAGGAAATACTTGTTCGGGTAGAGGTAGTCTTCCCCAGACTCATCAACCACCCTCACATATCCGTGCCTCGCGGCTTCGGGGTCGCCAAGCGCGCGATAAATCTTGCGCAGCTCCAGGGAAGCTGGATGGTTGCGGTTGTCAACGCAAACCACAAATCGAGTGCCATTCTTTTGCCGGCTCATTTGCCTAATCCAACAAACGTTTGATCTTCATTTCAATTTTTCCGATCCCGTGGGCCTCGTACCAGTGAATCTCGACGAGCCTCATCGTACCATCCATCAATTCGACCTGCGCTGTACCTTTCAGCTTTCGCCAGCGGCCCGGCCCATACGATTTCTTCAAACGGCGGATTTCACGGATACGCCTGCCCGTGGCGATGACCTCGATTTCGGTGATCTTCCCCAGAAGCTGGAAATCATCGGGGCGAATCAAGCGGCTCACCGCACGCCGAGCAGCTCGACGTCGAAGATCAAGGTCGAGTTCGGCGGTATCACGGGAGGATAACCCTGTGGTCCGTAGCCGAGGCTCGGTTTGATGTGCAGTTGCCGCTTGCCGCCGACTTTCATTCCGGCGACGCCCTGGTCCCAACCCTGGATCACTTGGCCCGCGCCGAGACGAAATTCGAAGGGCTCGCCGCGATCCACGGAACTGTCGAATTTCTTGCCGTTGGTGAGCCAGCCGGTGTAATGCACGCGCACGGTCTTGCCGCGCGTCGCTTCCGCGCCCGTGCCCGTCGTGAGGTCCCAATACTTCAGCCCGCTTTTCGTCACCACCGGCTCGCCGCTCACCGCGGTCGGCCCGCCGGGCGCCGCTTTCTTGGCCGGCTGCTTTGCTTTTTCCTGCGCCTGCATCAAGAAAGTGAAGGCGCACACTGCCAAAGCGATCATTACGAGTCGTCGCGTCAAGACAACCTCCTTGAACAAACGGGAATGATGATAGCACCCGTCCCGCCTTCACGCGCGACCGAGCTGCCGCGCCCGCCATGCCGCCAGCGCCGCGCCCCCGTACATCATTCCCAGCAGCCCGAAGGCTGCCGGCAAGCTCGCGTGCTGCGCCAGCCAGCCCAGCGAAAAACTCATGGCCACCTGCATCAGCGTCGTCATCACGCCGAAGGCCGATTGCGTCCGTCCCATCAGCCGTCGTGGCACCGTGGCCATGATCGAGGTCTGCGTCACTACACCGCCCAGCGCGCGGCAGGCCCCGAACAGCGCATTCATCGCCACCGAAGCCAGAAGCACTTTCACATAGGGAAACAGCGTGTGACCTACGGCCAGCGTCGCCAGCGCCAACAACAGCACGCCCATCGCGGGAAACCGCCTCACCAGCGGCCCCGTCAGCAACCCCCCGGCAACAGCGCCGATAGCCCAGCCCGCTTCGATGTAGCCGTAGCCGCGCGGGCCGGCCTGCAACACGTCGCGCGCCAGCACCACCACCAGCACGTTGGCGCTGATCACGCCGGCCATCATGCACGCCCACGTCAGCCCCAGCGCAAACACGCGCGGCTGCTGCCGCAAATACCCCAATCCTTCTCGCAAGTCCGCTGCGAACGCCGCGGCCATCCCCGGCTCCACCACCGGAGGCAGCACCGGCACTTCGCTCGGCGCTGTCACCCGCCCGGGCGGCGCTTCGATGGTGGGCGGCGGCTCGATGGCGTGCGGCCGGCGATAGCCCTTGCGCAGCAGGACCAAGCACAGCGCGGACGCAAAATAAGATACGGCGTCGATTCCCAAAATGCCGGCAAGGCCGGCGCTCTCGTAGAGGAATCCCACCAGCGCGCCGGCAGACATCATTCCGCCCTGCACCGCAATCAGCACCGCCGCGTTGGCCCCTGCCAGATGACGGCCGCGCTCGACGCCCTCGTCGTTTTCCTCGAGCACCACCTCCTGCAATAGCGCGTTCATCGTGGACCAGTAAATCGCCGCGCCCATTCCCAGCAGCGTTATCATCGCGTAGACGTGCCATAGTTCCGCAACGCCCCGGAAGAGCAGCCCCGACGTGCTCAGTACCAGCAGCCCACGCAACAAATCCAGCACCAGGCCCAGGTAGCGGCGGTCCACGCGGTCAATCAGCACGCCGCCAAACGGCGGCACCACCAGCCCGGGCAGTGTCACCAGCACGATCATCAGGCTCACGCTTACCGTGGAGTTGGTCTGCTCGAGGATGTACCAGGTCACCCCGGCGTAGTTCATTCCCGTGCCGAACAGCGAAATGAACATCGCCGCAAAAAGGAACCGGAAGCCGGGACGCGCGA
>JBOGNS010000202.1:0-1609 GCA_050747305.1 Candidatus Acidiferrales bacterium
CGGTCTTCTACATGAGCAAGCCCTTCAAGCCGGAGCGCCTATTGCAAGTCGTGCAAATGATCGTGCCGCCGAGTCCCTGATTGCGCCGATGGAATCGAAGTACCGGGCGATGCTGGCGCGCAGCCTGGCCGCCGTGCCCACCTACCGCCAGGAAGCAGTCGTACATTATGAGAAAGCCATCGAGCTGGACCCGTTGAACACGTCGGCCTGTTTCCAACTGGGCGAATTATTCGAAACTATGAATTTGCCCTGGCGCGCCGCGCCGCTCTACAAAGAAATTCTCGACATCGACCCTGACCACTCCAAGGCCTGCAATTCGCTGCCGATCTCTCTCCTCTTTTACTTTCAACGCTTTCACGCTTTCACATTTCAAATCTGCGTTCATCTGCGTTCATCGGCGGTTCCCGCGGTTTCAGGAATCTCGGCGGCGCGGAGGGCTTGCTGCCATTGGGCGGCGAACTGTGCAAGGCGCCCGGCGGCGATGGATTCGCGGATGCGGCGCATCAGCGTGAGATAGAAGTGCAAGTTATGTAGCGTATTGAGAATGGCGCCGAGCATTTCGTTGGACGCGAACAGATGCCGCAAGTAGGAGCGCGAGTAGCGGGTGCACACAGCACAGTCGCAGTTGGGATCGGGCGGGCGTTGGTCGGCGGCATATGGCGCGTTCTTGATCGCGATGCGCCCGGCGCTGGTGAAGAGCAGGCCGTTGCGCGCATTACGCGTGGGCAGCACACAATCCATCATGTCGACGCCGCGCATCACGTAGTCGGGGATGTCTTCCGGGTAGCCGACGCCCATCAGGTACCGCGGCTTTTCAGCGGGCAGGCGCTCGGTGGTGGCTTCGGTCACATCGCAGGTGAGCGCGTGCGGCTCGCCCACTGCGAGGCCGCCAATGGCGTAGCCGGGGAAATCGAGCTCCACCAGCGCGTCCGCATTTTCGCGGCGCAGATCAGCATAGCCGCCGCCCTGCACGATGCCGAAGAGCGACTGGCGCTCTGTGTCGCCGTGCGCAGTGAAATAAGCCTTGCAGCGTTGCGCCCAGGCCCGGCTGCGCGCGGCGGCCGCGCGCGCGCGGTCGTGCGTGGCAGGGAACTCGATGCACTCGTCGAGCGCCATCATAATGTCGGCGCCGAGCGCGATCTGAATCTCTGTGGCGCTCTCCGGTGAAAGGAAATGCTCGGAGCCGTCGAGGTGCGAGCGGAAAGTCACGCCGTCGTCGCTCACCCGGCGCAAGTCGGCCAATGAAAACACCTGGAAGCCGCCGGAGTCAGTGAGGATGGCGCGCGGCCAGGCCATGAAGCGGTGCAGGCCGCCGAGCGAGCGAATCAACTCGTGGCCGGGGCGCAGATAAAGGTGATAAGTGTTGCCGAGCAGGACTTGAACGCCGAGGTCTTCGAGTTGCTGCTGCGTGATGCCCTTGACCGACGCGGCCGTGCCCACCGGCATGAATACCGGCGTATCAATCGTGCCGTGCGGAGTATGCAGGCGGCCGAGTCGCGCTCCGCTGGGATCGCGCGCCAGCACCTCGAAGCGAAGGCTCATCCGGCTGAGTGTAGCGTAGGACAGGCACTCCTGCCTGTCTTATTTTTACGATGTGATGTAACATTGT
>JBOGNS010000203.1:0-4706 GCA_050747305.1 Candidatus Acidiferrales bacterium
GCGATCGGCGTACTGTACAGGCCGCGCTGGCGAATCTGGTAAAGCGAAGGGAAGCTGGCGTCGCAGCGCACCTCGACGGCATGGTTTTTGCGCAGGCCGCGCACAATCACTGAGGCTGCGAAGCGCGCGTTGTGCAGCTCCCCGCGCCGGATGAGCTTGGCCACCAAGCGCGGCGTGGGCGTCTGGGGGAAGCGTTTCACTGCCAGCCCGCGCGATTTCGAGAGCCGGCCCTGGCGATACCAGCGGCGCAGGCGGTCGATTTCGTTGCCGCCGATTTTCACTTCCAGCTCGCGCATGCGGATGAAGTGCGGCAGGGTGCCCACTTCGTCTTGCGCGGCCAGCACTACAGGGACCTCTCCGATGGGCGGCGCGAAGCGGAAGCGCTCGCGCTCGCTGAATCGCTTGGCCAGATGGAAGCGCCCGCCGCGGTAGACGCGCGGGCGGGAGATTGCTTCGTCGAACGAGCTTTCCGCCGACCACTGCGAAACCGGGTCGGCAGCCTCGGTGCTTTCATACAATCGCACATGAGCAGAAGCGACCAGGTCCATCACTTCCGCCGCGCGCTTCACCAGCAGGTTGGTCAAGCCGGGCGCGACACCGGCGGTGATGATGGCTGCGCGGTTCTTTTCCTCGAAGCGCTTCTCATAGCGGAGTTGCTCAGCCTTGAAGGGATTGCGCCCGAGATGGGCGGCCATGTCGAGGTAGTGGCAGCGCAGGCGCAGCGCCGCGCGCAGCACGACTTCGTTGAAGACAGCCGGCGAGGCGTTGATCAGAAGCTGGCAGCGGCGCGCCTCCCGCGCCACGCCCCACAGGTTGCGGGCGTTCACGTCGCGGATCTCGATGGCGCTATTCTTGGGGAAGAAGCGCCGGGCGCGAGCCGGGTCGCGGTCGCCGCACCACACGGTGTGGCCCTGCTTCGCGAGCAATTGAGCCAGCAGGGAACCGGTGGCCCCGGCCCCGAGCACGAAGATGCGCATGGGCAAGCTAATTTAGCACAGCCGGCGACAGGTTACAGGTCGCAGGTGTCAGATGGCTTCCGCCGGTGAAATTGTGGAGCGACGATTTCAGTGCAAGGCGACATGACCTGGGCCGCCCCGAGCCCGGCGACCAGCCGTGGCCTACTCGGGCTTTTTGCCGAGCGACCCACCCAACTGCACTTTGTCGAAGCCGAAGCGGTCGCGCAGCTTATCGGTGGCGCGCGCCAGCCGCTCCAACCGTTCGCGACGCCCGGGATCTAGCAGGCTCAATTGCTCGGGCGCGTTGGCGGCGGTGAATGAGGAGAACGATACGCCGAGCAAGCGAATCTTTCGGCGGCGATTCCAGTGCTGATCGAAAAGCCGGCGAAAGGTGGCATGGATCATCGAGTCCAGATCCGTGTGCTCGGCGAGGGTGTGGGCGTGGGTGTGCGTCTCGAAGCCCGCGTAACGAAGGGTGAGCGTGAGTGTGCGGGCGCGCAGGCCGGCGTCGCGCATGCGCTTGCCGGCCTTCTGTGAAAGAAAACTGAGGGTTGCGCTTAGTTCGCCGAGGGCGGCGGTGTCTTCGCCGAAGGTATGGTTGTTGGAGATAGACTTTGGCTCGGCGTCGACGAGAAATTCATAAGCATCATGCCCGCGGGCTTTGCGCCATAGCGCCTCGCCCCACATGCCGAATACTTCTTCCAGCTTTTCCTGCGGGACCGCCGCGAGCTGCGCCACGGTTTCAATCCTCAGCCGGTGCAGCGCGGCTTCCGTGACCTTGCCGATGCCGGGAATTTTGCGCACCGGCAGTGTGGCGAGAAATGCCGCTTCGCTTCGCGGCGGCACCCATAGCAGGCCGCGCGGTTTGGCCTGGTCGCTGGCGACTTTAGCCACCAGCCGCGTGGCGGCCACGCCAATCGAGCACGGTAGCGAGGTGCGCTCCCAGATTTCGCCGCGCAGCCGGTGCGCGGCTTCCAGCGGCCTTCCGAGCAAGCGCGCGCTGCCGGCGAGATCCAGATACGCCTCGTCAATCGAAACCATCTCGACCACCGGAGAAAACTTGGCGAGGATAGCGGCGATGCGGTCGCTCCACTGGCCGTAAAGCTCGTGGCGGTTTTCGAGGAAGACGGCTTGCGGGCACAGCTTGGCCGCAGTGCGCAGCGGCATCGCGGAGTGAACGCCGAACTGCCGCGCCTCGTAGCTGGCCGCAGTCACTACGCCGCGCTGGTCGCGCTGACCGCCCACCACCACCGGCTTGCCGCGCAGTTCCGGCCGTTCGAGCAACTCCACCGAGACGAAGAAGGCGTCCATATCCACGTGCAGGATGCTGGCGTCCGGCGGGAGCGCATCCGCTTCGCCAGGCGGGTGCAGCGCCCGATATTGCGCGAGCTTCGGCATGAGTGACCCGAATGATTGCAGATTACGCGAGAACCGCTGGTAGAGGAAGGATGCTGTATCGCGCGTCGGGCACAACCAGAATGCGCCGATTCGACGTTTGACGTTGCGTCAAAAATGGCGACCTGAAGGTCGCCGCTACAGCTCGTGCAGCTCGCCTTTGTTATCGAGATAAAATAGTGCGATATCTTCGGGGCACAGCGTGGCCCACAGCTCGAGCCATTGCCGGGGCACCTCGGCTTCGCCGCCGAAGACCACGAATTTTTGCACCGCACCGACTTTTTCCAGCAGCCACACCGCCTCGCTGATAAACGCGCGGGCAGCGGGCACGGCGCCGCTGAACCAGCGCGCGTCGCCGACCACCATGCCGTCGGGCGAGACGTAGTCCCAAATCTTGGTGCCGCCGATCTTCTGCGGCTTGAGCGGGCGGCCGAAGAATTCGTTCATCACTTCGCGAGCGCGCTCGGCGAAATCCTTGCGCGCGAGACCCTCTTCAGGGCGCACGGCCACTTCCACCGAACCGCGCCTCTCGATCGCCTGCTGCGAGTCTTCCTTCCTGTCGCGGCGGCGCAACGCGAGCCATTCCGTATTGCGCGCGCCGTTCACCATGCGGCCGTCGTGCTTGAAGCGGCGAATTTGTCCGGCGCGCAGCAGTTCGCGGCAGGCTTCGGAAATTTTCTCCACATCTTTGGTTTTTTCAGAAAGGCCAATGGCAGCGCTGAGCTCTGTGTCGTCGTAGAGCTTCTCGATGTCGGATTGCAGCAGTTTGAGGATTTTCTGCTTGGGCATGCGCGCTAGTTCCGCTGTCGCGTCGCGGCCAAAACCCGCGGGATGCCGGCCAGATCATGCGTGACTTCCACGCGGGCCCAGTCACCCGGCGCATCCAGAAGCGGTTGGACGCGCGCCAGCGCATTATAGCCCAGTTCGACAACGAACAAGCCGCCGGAGCGCAGCAGATTGCGGGCCTGGTCAGCCAGCGGCGCGTAAAATTCGTCCCCTTGCTCGCCGGCAAAAAGCGCTTCGTGCGGCTCGTGCGCGCGCACTTCTTTGGGCAGCGTTTCCGCTTCGCGGCGGCCGATGTAAGGCGGGTTGCTGACGATGAGGTCAAAGGGAAGGGACTCGGGACTAGGTACTCGGGACTCGGCAAAAAAGCAAGTCAGAGAGTCGCAACAGATGAGATGGACGCGGCTCGCGACTCCGTGATGAGCCGCGTTGCGATGCGCGTAGGCGAGCGCGGCGGCGGAGGTGTCCGTGGCGAAGATGTGCGCGCCGGGTAGCTCGCTTGCCAGCGCGATGGCGATACAGCCGGAGCCGGCGCCGACGTCGGCGATGCGCAGGCCCGTGCCGCGTGGGCGCGGGTCGTTTGCGTCCGGGGGGCCCAGCCGCGCCAGCGCCACTTCGATCACGTGCTCGGTTTCCGGCCGCGGGATCAATACGCCCGGGCCAACTTCGAATTGCAAGCCCCAGAATTCCTGCCGCCCGGTGAGGTATTGCGTGGGTACGCCGGCCATACGCTGCTCGAGCAAAGCAAAATACTCTTCTGCATCGGGCGCCGCGATTGCTTCCTCGGGATGTGCGTAGAGCCATGCGCGGTCGCGGCCCAGCACGTGCATCAGCAGCAGCTCCGCCGCCAGCGTATGCGACGGCACGCGCGCCTCGCGCAGCCGCGCCATCGCTTGCTTCAACGCGGCGCGTACGTCGAGGCGGAGTGACTCGTAACTTGTGACTCGTGACTCGTGACCGGAGGCCGGCATTTGCTGCTCTGTGCTCCTCTGCGCCTCTGTGTTTCTCCGTGTTCCGCTTTTTCGTTTGTTGCGAAGCTGGTGGATCGCCGGCGCCACGTCCTCATGCCTCAACAAGCTCTTGCTTAAGCCGCTCGGCTTCGTAGTGCGTGACCAGCGCATCCACCAGCGGCGCGAGCCTGCCGTCCATCACATCCGTGAGCTGGTGCAGTGTAAAGCCGATGCGGTGATCGGTGACGCGGTTCTGCGGGAAATTGTAGGTACGAATTTTCTCCGAGCGGTCGCCGGTCTTAATCTGCCCGCGCCGCTCGGCGGCAATCGCGGCGTGCTGCTTTTCCTGCTCCATTTCGTAGAGCCGCGAGCGCAAAACGCGCATGGCCTTGTCTTTGTTCTTGATTTGCGATTTCTCGTCCTGGCAGGAAACGACTGTGTTGGTAGGCAGGTGCGTGATGCGCACCGCCGAGTACGTGGTGTTCACCGATTGCCCGCCCGGGCCGGAGGAGCAGAACGTGTCGATGCGGATATCTTTCGGCTCGATCTTGATGTCGATTTCATCGGCTTCCGGCATCACCGCCACGGTGGCCGCCGAAGTGTGGATGCGGCCCTGCTGCTC
>JBOGNS010000204.1:0-8919 GCA_050747305.1 Candidatus Acidiferrales bacterium
GCGCAGATGCCGCCGTTCGATGGCCTGGCCTCCGGCCGCGCGGGCGAGTTTGCGGGCTTCTGCGGGACGGCGGGCGCAAATGTTGACGATTGCGCCTTCCTGCGCCAGCGCGAAGCTGATGGCGCGCGCCGCCCCGCCGGCACCGTAGAGCAGCACACGGCTCCCGCGGAGTGCTACCCGTTTCTGCAAGGCACGCAGCACGCCGACGTAATCGGTGTTGTACCCGTACAACTTGCCCGTGCCGCGCACCACCACGGTGTTGACCGCGCCGATGGCCGCGGCCAGCGGGTCGCAATCATCCAGATGGCGCAGGATGGCCTGCTTGTGCGGCAGTGTCACGCTGAACCCGGCGAGGCCCAGCGGCTCGACGGCTCGGAGAAAATCGCGCAGGTCGGGCACGAGGAACGGCAGATAGACATCGTTCATCCCTCGCGCGATGAAGCCGGTATTGTGCAGCAGCGGCGAAAGGGAGTGGCTCACCGGATTGCCAATCACGCCATAGACGCGCGAGCGCGGGTCGAGCTTGTCGGCGCGGTAGAGATATTTCATCTCTTCCAGCGTGAGCTGGCCGGGCGCCGTCTTTTGGCCGACCGCGGCATAGGCCAGCGCGCTGCCGTGCTTGAGCGCCAGCACCCGAGCCGGCAGACCAATCTCACCCATGGGCACGGCAATCACCCGCCGCGGCGGGCGGCGGCCGTTGCACAGCGCCAGGACCCGCAGAGAGTCCGCATAGGAGTTGCACTGCGTCGCCACCTTCACCGCATCAGGTCGGAAAGTGAGCAGGCGGCGCCTGATTCGCGCCAGGTTTCGCGGCGTCGCTTTGAAATCGTGATACGAGAGAATTATTTTCCCGCGCATCAGCCAGGCGCGCAGATCGCGTCCAAAGTGTTCGGCCGATTCCAGCGGCATGTCGCGCCAGGGGAAGCCCAGGTTGCCGGCCAGCGTGAGCCAGAAGGCCTCGTCGCCGATGCGACCGGGGAATTGCCCGCCCGACTCTTTGCGGCGGCAGGTGGCGATCAAGCAGGGCAGCGGCTTCGCGGCTGTGGCCCAGTGCATCATTTCGTCGATTTCATCGGCATTGCGCAGCCAATCGAGGCGCAGCTCGAGGGTTGACGCCACTTCGCGAACAATCTCGATCTGGCGCTGAGCCAGCGCGGCCGTGGGCGCGGCAATCACGGCGCAGATGCGGTCTTTGAATAGCGGACGACGGGCCATGGTGCGCATCGCTGGCAGGCGGCCGACTGGCCAAAATGCCGCAGCAAGCTGCGGCAATCAGAACGGCGGCAAGCCGCCGCACTCCATACCATGCGGGTAACAGATATGTAAAGCCCGGTCGCCGATATGCTTGACCGCCCTGGGGGCGGATGCTACGGTCGCCGCCAGGGACTAGAGTGCCCAAGTGTCGCTAGAGGGCGTCGGGCCGGCCCGCCGATTGCGCGGGCCGCACGCAACTACGGAGGGTTCGTCTCATGCGCAGAGCTATCGTCAATGTGGTCATCACGGCAGCGGCCTTGAGCCTGGCCGGCGCGGCTAGCGCCCAAAAGGGCGCCACGCACGTCAAGAAGCCGAACTACGACGACATCTACTGCTCGGGGGTGATTAGCACCTCGAGCGTGCCGTACGACACGTACCTCATCTCCGGTGAGGAGTCTGCGCCGAAGGCCACCTTCTCCGCGGGGCAGTACGTTTACATCAACCGCGGCAGCAGCGGCGGGGTGAAGATTGGCGACGAGTTCCTGGTGTCGCGCCAGGTAACCGATCCGCTGAAAATGAAGTGGTTCGACGCGCAACCGAGCTTACTGCGGGCCATGGGGACGCGCTGGCAGGACGTTGGGCGCCTGAAGGTGGTGGCGCTGCATCCTGACCTGCCGAACGTGGCCACCGCCATCGTCACGCAATCCTGCGACTACTTGTTGCGCGGCGATTACGTTCGCCCGTTCGAGGAGCGGCCAACTCCGACCATCGTGATTCCGCCATTCAATCGCTTCGCCCCGCCCAACGGCAAATCGCTGGCCACGGTCGTGTCGGGCAAGGACTTCCACTCGACGCAGGGCACCAACGAAATCGTTTACGTCAATCTGGGCAGCGGGCAGGGTGTGAACGTTGGCGACTACTTCAGAATCTTCCGCCGCCAGGGCATGCGCCGCGAGACTGCCTATCAGCTTCGCAACATGCAGTACAAAGTCTGGGGCTATGGGGCGGCGCCGGATGCCTATGGATCGGAAGACTTACCGCGCGAAGCGCTGGGCGAAGGCATCGTGGTGCGCGTCGGTGAAAACGCCGCGACGGTGCTGATCACCTACTCGCTGAAGGAAGTGTATGCCGGGGACTACGTGGAGCTCGAAGGCCCGCGCGAAGTGCCGGCGCCGCCTCCGCCGCCGCCCCCTCCGGCCAAGCCTGCGAACCGGCCGCCGGCACTGACTTGCTCCGCCGAGCGCGGGCAGGCGATTGCGGGCGAGCGCGTGCGCATCAGTTGCCAGGCCAGTGACCCCGATGGCGACGTGGTGCGCTTTACGTGGAAAGCCAGTGGTGGCCAAGTGATCGGGACGGGCGCGGTGGTGGTGTTCGATACCACGGGCCTCGATGCCGGCGATTACACCGTAGCCGCCCACGCCGAAGACCCCAGCGGCGCCGCCGCGGATGCTACCGTGCCGATTCAGGTGACCGCTGCCGCCGCTCCGGCGCAGCCCACCAAGACCCACGAAGGCTTTTTCCGTACGCAGAGCGCCGTGGTGGATAACGTTTTCAAACGGATTCTCGATGACGTCGCATTGCGCTTGAACAACGAGCCGGGCGGCCGCGTGCTGCTGGTCGGCTTCGCGGATGAACGCGAGACTGACGCTGAGCAGCTCGCTAATCAGCGCGCCGCCAACGCCAAGGCCTATCTGACTGCCAAGGGCGTTTCTGCCGAGCGCATCGATACCCAAGTGCAGCCCGGCCAGCCTGGCGCGGGCCGTCAGAACCAGCGTGTGGATGTGATCTGGACCCCTGCCGGCGTATCCAACTAACGCCGGCCTTGCTCGGGGAGTGTCCGAAATGCCTGTGGGTCAAGTGCCCGCAGGCATTTTCTTTTCTGCGGCGAATTGGGTTTCGGCGAAGACTTCTGCGGTGAAGACTTCGATCTGGGTTGCCGGATCACGCCAAGCATCGGCGGGAAGGCCCGCTTTGTGGCAGGTTTCTTCGAGGAAGCGCTCGCGGGACCACTGGTAACGGGTGGCCACCTGCGGCAGCAGCAGGCCGGAGAAGTCACCTTGCCGGACGCGCAGGCCGTGCCTTCCCGGCTCGACTTCATCGGGCGTTGCTGCGCGCAGCACTGAAAGCACGGAAACCTCAATCTCCAGATCCACGAGTTCCACCGCGGTTAACGGCTCGAAGCGCGGATCCTCCAGTGCTGCCGAGACCGCACAGCGCGCTACGGTCTCCGCCAGCGATCCCGCGCCTTCCAGCACGCCGATGCATCCGCGCAGCCGCCCGCGCAGGTGTAAGCTAACAAAAACGCCACAACTGGCGGAATCAGTGCCGAGGGGAGGAATTGGGGGCGAGGTTTCCCATGTGACCGCTGCGGTTATAGCTTCGCGAGCTAGCTCGAGCAGCGCGCGCCGATCATCGTTGGAGAACGACGACATCGCTAGGGGACGACGACATCCTGCGATTTCTTTTGCCGTTCCAGGATGCGCAGGCGGAGGCGGCGCTGCTTGACGCGCTCGTCCACCTGGCTCCAGAACTTCAGGAAGTACTGCACGGCCGACACGATCGCGCTCACCACCACCATCCACAGGAAAATCCGGCCCCACCACTGAAATGCCGGGTGCTTCGCGCCCAGGATCATCACCGCTACCGCAAGCACCTGCAACGCCATCTTGGTCTTGCCCAGCGCGGAAGCGGCAATGGTGAAGCCTTCGGCCGACGCAATATTGCGCAGCCCCAGCACGGTAAACTCGCGCCCGATAATCACTACCACCATCCATGCCGGTACCAGTTCCATCTCCACCAGCGAAATGAACGCGGCAGAAATCAAGAGCTTATCGGCTATGGGATCCAGCAGAATCCCGAGCGTGGTGACTTCGCCGCGGCGGCGGGCGAAGTAGCCGTCCGCCCAATCGGTGGCGGCGGCGGCCAGCAGGATGAGCACGCCCCAGATGGCGTAATTCATGGGCACGCCGAACAGTTCCAGGTTGGGCTCGCGCGTCAGCAGCACCACCACAAGCAGTGGCACAAAGAAAATCCGCAATAGCGTGAGCGCGTTCGGCAGGTTCATGGCTTATCTTGCGTGTAGCGCCGCGCTTCAGCGCGGCATATCCTCGCCTCGCCAGCACCAGGTTGCGATAATACCGGGCTGAAGCCCGGCGCTGCCACATGGCTCATCGGATGCGCGAGTGCGCGGAGGCCCGCCTCGGGTCAACTCACTATAGTCCCGCGAAATGCCGCGAGTCAACGAATTCTGGTCAGCGGCGCTTGAAGGAGCCGGCTCCGACGCCCCCCGGTCGGGGGCAGGGCCGAGTCAGGCTAAGGAGGTGCGCTCAACTTCAGGTTCGCGACGGGTCGCGTACGTTTCACAGGTCAGAGAAGGCTGCTTACCGCCTGGCTGCGCCAGTGCTGCAAGGTTGTGCAAATGTCTGCGAGCAATTCTGGGGCCGCGCAGCAACAGGTTTTCTTTCTACGGCTTTCCGGAGCCCTGAGCAAACAGTTGCAATATCAACGGTTTACAAAGAATCTATGGAATTTTCGCGTGAATTGGTGGGATTTTCGCGGCTTAGTTTCTTCGCACCTTCCGATTCGATACTCACAGGATTTCCACAGTCGCGCTAGGGCATTCCACCTACCGCGACGGGCGCAGAAATGTAGAGAACGCAGCTAGATACGGCTCGGGCCGCCGAGCACGCGCGCCGGAAGTTGGAAAAGTGACCGCAGCAACGACAGCGCTCCGTCCACGGCGATTCCCAGGATCCGGAAGGGCAGCAACAGCAGCCAAACGATGGGATACAGCACCAGCGCCAGCAAGGCCAGCGGCCAGCAGAGCAAAAACAAAATCAGCCAGAGCAAGAATTTAATCATTCAAGCCTCTCAACAACTATACGGCTAATCGCTCTGGCATGTTCCCTGGATCGGGTGATTTGTGGTTTTGTGATTTTGTGATTTTCGTGGGCAGAACGGTCGGCGCCGGAAAGTCGGGTTCACTTCGCCAGCTCAGTCGATAGGCCCGTTCCCTCGTCCGAGTGCTGAATCGTGGAACGCTGCGAGCCCTACGGGTTTTTGCAACGCAATCACGCAATCACCCGATCACTCAATCAGGAATCCCGCGATGCTCCGATTCCAGCCGCCGCGCGAGCGATTCGGGGATTTCTGCCTCCACCCACATCTGCGAATCGCGAACCTCGGTGCGCAACACCCGCCCGCGGTCGTGCAGCAGCGCCAGTGTGCGGCCGTCGGCCACCGGCAACCGCAGTTCGAGCCGAACCGGCGGATCCACTTGCATCTCTTTGTCGATGCGCGCCAGTAGCGCTTGGAGGCCCTCGCCGGTGAGCGCGGAGGTGAGTACCTTGCCGTTGGCGCCCAACGCGGCAACCTGCTCCGGGGCCAGCCGGTCGATTTTGTTGAGCACGTGCAGCCGCGGCCGATCGGCCACGCCCAGTTCCTTCAGCACCTTTTCCACTTCCGCATCCTGCTCTTCATGATGCGGGCTGGAGATATCCGTGACGTGCAGGATCAGCGCGGCCTCCTGCACTTCTTCCAATGTGGCGCGAAACGCGGCAATCAACCCCGGGGGAAGGTCACGGATGAAGCCCACCGTGTCGGAGAGCACCACGCGCCGGTGCGACGGCAACTCCACCACTCGCGCCGTCGGATCGAGTGTGGCGAACATTTGCGGCGACACCAACACTCCAGCGCCGGAAAGGGCATTGAACAGAGTGGACTTGCCCGCATTGGTGTAGCCCACTAATGCTACCGTGCCCAGCGGCACGGCCTGCCGCGCCTGCCGTCGCACGGCGCGCTGGCGGCGCACGCGCTCGATTGCGCGGGTCACCGTGCGCACGCGGTCGCGAATGCGCCGGCGGTCGGTTTCTAATTTCTGCTCGCCCGGTCCGCGCATCCCGATGCCGCCCTGCTTGCCGCTGCCGGCGCGTCCGCCCAATCGCGACATGGCATGGCCGTGGCCGGTGAGCCGGGGCATCAGGTAGTTGAGTTGCGCCAGCTCCACCTGCAACTGACCCTCGCGGCTGCGCGCGTGTCGCGCGAAAATGTCAAGGATGAGTTGCGTGCGGTCAATCACGCGGCACTCAGCGGCTCCTTCCACGTTGCGGAGCTGCACCGGCGAAAGATTGCGGTCGAAGATCACCACTGCGGCATCGCGCATGCGCGCCTCGGTCTTGATTTCGTCGAGCTTGCCGCGGCCGACCAGTGTGGCCGGATCAATCGCGTCGCGCATCTGCACCAGCGAGCCCACCACCTGTGCGCCTGCGCCGCGCGCCAGCTCTTCCAGCTCGAGCAGACGCTCGCGCTCGTACTCCGCCGCCTCAACACCCGGCACGCGCGCCCCGCGCTTCAGCCCCACTCCTACCAGCAGCGCTCGCTCTCGATTTTCCACCGCGTGCGTAGTTTTCATGGTGAGTAGGACAGGCACTCCTGCCTGTCCGCTTTTGTTGTAGCACTTGTAGTGGTCAAAACGCGTGGCCGCAACGCACAGCCAAGAGTGGCTGTGCTACCGGCGCCATGCGTGATTTGCCCGAGTGCAGAGTTGCGTTGCAGGCTTAGCGCAGTTTCATTGGCGGTCTTCCCAGCGAACCAGTCTCTCGTTCGAGGCGCCCTTGCTAACAAATCCCGTGTTCACCCCTGCGGCTATTGTACCGCGATCCCCCACACAAAAGAAAACTGCCGATCAGCCTTGCTCTCTCAGATAACGGCGCGCCTCCTCAAGCGCGGCAGTTTCGTCGCCGAAGGCGGGGATCCAGTGCACGCCGGGCTCTTTGCGGAACCAGGTGAGCTGGCGCTTGGCGTAGCGGCGCGTGGCTTGTTGGATGGCAGCGATGGTTTGCTCGAGGCCCTCGCGATCGAGAACAGGCGGGGGCGAGATAAAGTCGCCCTCCCCATCCGCCGCAGGTTGGG
Organism: Candidatus Acidiferrales bacterium; assembly: GCA_050747305.1. Lineage (GTDB taxonomy): Bacteria > Acidobacteriota > Terriglobia > Acidiferrales > UBA7541 > JBOGNS01. The sequence continues at coordinate 7,105 of JBOGNS010000204.1, forward strand.
GCGACGTAAAGTCGCCCCTAGGTTCCAGATGAGAGCGCAGATCGCTGTAACCGATGAATTGGAACGGCTTTGCATCGGCAGGTAGACCTATGGCGATGAGGCGGCGCACTTCTTCGAGCCATCCGGCATCGAGCATCCCTTGAACGCGCGAGTTGACGCGCTCGTAGAGCTCTTCACGCGGCGGATTCAGGCCGATTTTCACCGGCGTCCAGCCCTCCAGCGGCGCGCGCCCGCCGCGATGCACTTCGCTGATGGGCTTGCCCGCCAGGACGCACACCTCGATCGCGCGGATGAGCTTCGGCTCATCCTGCGCCGCAATGCGCGCTGCGGCGGCGGTGTCAAGGCGCGCGAGGATTCGGTGCAGGTACGCCGGGCCGCGTTTCACTGCGCGTCCGCGCAAGCGCGTGCGCAACTCCTCTGAGCGTGTGGGCGCGTCGGCCAAGCCTTCCAGCAGAGCGCGCAGGTAAAGCCCAGTTCCGATCGTGAACACCGGCAGCTTGCCTCGTGCGCGCAAATCGCCGAGCACCGCCAACGCGCGCTGCCGGTAATCGCCCGCTGTGAACACTTCGTGCGGCTCGGCAAGGTTCATCAGGTGGTGCGCGATTCCCTGCCGCTCTTCCGGCGCAACCTTTCCGGTACCGATGTCAAAGTGCCGGTAGATTTGCGTGGAGTCGCAGGCCAGCACTTCGCCGCCGAATTCCTGCGCCAGCCGGATGCCCAGCGCGGACTTGCCCGACGCCGTTGGCCCCACAATCGCGATGAGCGTCCCCGGCTTCATCCCAGATGCTTCCAGTACCGGATGATCAGATATGCCAGCGCGGCGAGCGCGAGCAGCAACATGCCGAGAACCTGGTTGCGGTGAGGCTTCATGGCGATGAGGGAGGTGAAGGAGGTGGAGGAAGTGAAGGATGTGAAGGACGCGCTACCAGAGGGACGTTCGGGAGGTCATGGAAGTAATGGAAGTTATGGATTTTTTCCATAACTTCCACGATTTCCTCGAAGCTATCGTAAAACCCAATCGGCTGTCATTCCGAGCGAAGCGAGGAATCTGCATTTCGCCAATTTGCGAAGAAAAGTGCAGATTCCTCACCCTGCTTCGCAGGGTTCGGACTGACATTCATAGGTTTTGCAACCGGTTGTCGAACCTCCCGACTTCCTTCGCTTCCTTCACCTCCTGCACCTCATTCACTTCCTTCACCTCGATGCTTATGGCGTATCCAGCGGGAGATTGTAGAGGTAGGTGAAGCGCAATTCGATGAAGGGGCCGCTGAATTGCGAGGGCAGCGGCTCGAATGGATTCGACGCGCGCACCGACGACATAGCGGCGAAATCCAGCGGATGGCGGCCGGAGGTGCGCACCAGTTGCGGCTGGTCCGGGGGCACGCTACCCTCGCGCATGATGCGGAAGTGCAGCACCACCTTGCCACGTTCGCCCAGCCGCGCCGACTCCGGAATCACCGCGTACCAGTTGCGGCGCACGCTGGCCAGCACGCGCGCCAGATAGTGCGAGAAGTCCACGCCTTCGGTGGGCGTGAGCAGCTCGATGGCGCCGTAGGCTTGCCCGCCGCTATTGCCGCTGCCCAGCGGCCCGCCGGGGATATTGCCACCGAAGCTGTAGTTGGTGGCTCCGCGGCTCGAGCGGTCCTTGCCCGCGCTGCGCAGCGACTCCTCCAATGACTTCCCGGGCGAGCCTGGCAATTTGAACGGTGCGCCGCCAAACTCGGGACGTTTCGGCGGGTCAAGCTGCGCGCGCTCCGGCGGCTCCACGCGGGCCGGCGGACTGACGAAGCGCGGCCGCTCCGGCCGCGGCTCCGC
>JBOGNS010000205.1:0-5702 GCA_050747305.1 Candidatus Acidiferrales bacterium
TCTTCGCATTTCTTGCGGAGCGACCAGCGCACCAGTTTTTCGTCGTCCACGATGAGGATGCGTTGTTCCGACATGTCCGGTTATCTGCGGCCAGCGATTAGCGGCCGGCCGGTGAAAGCTTACAGCCGACAGGGTCACCGATGGCGTTGTGAACCCGTTCAGCTTGCCGCAGACTGTGCCTGCGGCGCAGCACGCTTCAGCGGCAGCGAGACGGTGAATGTGGTGCCCTTTTTCACGACGCTGGTGACTTCGATGCCGCCGCCGTGAGTTTCCGCGATCCGCCGCGCCAGCGAAAGCCCGAGTCCTGTGCCGTGCCCCTTGGTGGTAAAGAAGGGCCGGAAGATTTTTTCGAGCTGATCGCCGGGGATGCCGCGGCCGGTATCTGAGACGGTAACGACCGCGGCGCACTCACGCGGCTCGAGCCGCACTTCGATACGACCCTGCCCGTCAATCGCCTGGATGGCGTTGAGCAGGAGGTTCAGCAGCATCTGTTCAATCTGCGCTGCATCATGCTCGACAGGTGGCAAATTGGCGGCGCTGGAGAAGCCGATTTCGATGGGACGTGATGCGGCCTGCTGCCGCGCGAGCCGCACCGCGCGTTCTGCGGCAACATGAAGCGGCGCGGTGACAAATTCCGGCGCTTTGGGCCGCGAGTAATTCAACAACTCGTTGAGCGTTTTTTGAATGCGTTGAATTTCAGCTCGCGCTTCCTCCCACACTTCACGGCCGGGGCTGCCTTGGGGCAAGTCGTTGCCTATGATTTCGACTACGCCGGCAATTCCGGCGAGCGGGTTACGGATTTCGTGCGCCAAGCCCGCGGCGAGTTCGCCGAGGGTGGCCAGATGCTCGGCGCGGGACATCTGCGATTCGTGCAGGCGCTGGATTTCGCTGCGGCTCTCGCGCAATTGCCGCACCATGGCGTTGAAGTTGCGTCCGAGATCGCCGATCTCGTCGCTGCGCGAGGCGAAACTGGCGGCGACCGCGAGGTCGCCGGTGCGGAGCTGAGCGATTTTACGCTGTAGTTCACGAAGCGGGCGTTGCACCACCATGACCAGGGCGACCAGCATCACTCCGCAAATGGCCACCGCGCCGGCTGCAGCGATGAGAATCACATGCTGCGCTTCTGGTCCGGCCGGCGCCACTGACACCCACACGAACACCAGCACGCCGCCAATCAGAACCGCCGCGACGGGAATGATTGCTCTTACTTGCCAGCCGACGCGCATGCGTTCGCCCTCGAGATTGCCAGCCGCCAGGGAGCACAGGCCAAAAACCATGGGCAACAGGCCGTGCTACCATCGTGCACTGTATAACTTCGGCATGGCTGCGCGCTTTGCGCCAGCGCTTGATTGGACTCGCGGCGATCGGCGTGGATACGCAGCTTTGCCGTAGACCCTGACGATGAGAGAAACCTTTCTTCAGGAAATGAAGCGCTACGTCGGGTTTGGCGACGAAGACGCACGACTGTTACGTACGCTGGGGCCTCGCATGGAGAAATATTTTCCGGAACTCTCGGAGCGTTTTTATTCGCAGATACCACATCATCCGAGCGCCTTTCGCGTATTTACCGGCGGGCAGGCGCAGATTGACCGGCTGAAACAGACCCTTCAGCACTGGGCGCGGGGGCTGTTCAGCGGAGTCTATGACGAGGCCTACTCGGCTGATCGCTTCCAGATCGGTTATCGGCATGTGCGTATCGGCCTGGATCAGAAATACGTCATCAGCGCGATGGGCATCGTCCGCGCGTTTCTGTCCGAATGCCTGCTGCTTGAGTTTCCAGCCAGTGACGAGCGCCTTCGTTATGCGCGTTCGCTCAACCGCATGCTGGACCTCGACCTCAACCTGATGTGCGAGTCCTACATGCACGCCACGGTGGAAAATTTGCGCTCGTTGAACGAACAACTGGAACGCGCCAACCTGGACCTGGCCGAAGCCAGCCGCAGCAAGGACGAATTTCTCGCGCAGACCTCGCACGAGCTGCGCACGCCGCTCAATTCGATCCTCGGCTTCACCAAGCTGATTCTCGACGGTCTGGCGACCAGCCCCGATGAGCAGCGCGAGCTACTCCAGGATGTGTACCGCAGCGCGCAGCTCCTGCTGGGCATCGTCAACGACATCCTGGACATCGGGCGCATCGAAGCCGGCAAAGTTTCGCTGCACGTGCAGGAGCTGGATCTGCGCGCCATGTTGGATTCCACACTGCCGTTGATGGCGGTGCAGGCGTCATCGAAACGCGTGGAGTTGCGAGACGAAACCATTCGCACGAAGTTGCCCGCGGTGCTTGCCGACGAAGTGCGCCTGCGACAAGTGATGCTCAATCTGCTCGTCAACGCCCTCAAATTCACCGAACGCGGCGCCATCACCGTCCGTGCGGCGATAGACTCAGCAGCGGCAGGCTTCCTGCGCCTGGAAGTGGAAGACACCGGACTGGGCATCCCACAAGACAAGCAACGCGCGGTGTTCGAAAAATTCGTGACCGCGCATCCGCAGCAATCGCGGCGGCACGGCGGCAGCGGGCTCGGACTGACCATCGCGCGCAAGCTAGTGGAGTTGATGGGCGGGACGATCGGCCTGGCAAGCGACGGGAAAGATCGCGGCACGCGCGTGTGGTTCACCGTGCCACTGGCGCCGGCCGCGAAACGCCAAGCCTCCGCCGACGCTGCGGCGAGCCGCCGATGAGCTCTACCGCGCACATTCTCATTGTGGAAGACAATGCACTGGTGGCCAAGTTTTATCGCATGGCGCTGGAGCGCTCGGGCGGGTTCGCCTGTCATGTCACGGAGGACCTGAACGATATGCTGGCGCTCGTGCGGCACGGTCAGGCGAACCTCGCAATCGTGGATGTGTCGCTCAGTGGAACGGAGTGGGAAGGCCGCATGCTCGACGGCGTAGAAGTGACGCGCATGCTCAAAGCGGCTTCCTCGCGACCACTGCCGGTAATTCTTGCGACCGCCCACGCAATGGCCGGCGACCGCGAGCGCCTGCTGGCAGCTTCCGGGGCCGACGGCTATCTGGAGAAACCAATTTACGAGGCCGACGTACTCGTCGCTGCCGTGTACAAGCTGCTGGACGAAGCCTCCCTCGCCCCACCTTCGCTTCCAGACTCCAAGTGAGTAGCCTGAGATCGTCGTCCGCACGGCGGGCGCCGGAGGTGCAGCCCTAGCGCAGCCTTGGCAGGGAGACTCCTGCCGCCGCACCGTGAGTCTCTGCTAGCGCTCAGCGGTGGTCGTGTACCGCAGCGAGACTGTAATGAGGTTCGCGCGGAAGTTGCGGGAGCCCGTGGGATCCACCGGGCCGCCTTCGTCGTAGTTGTAGTAATTCCAGCCCGCCTTCCATGTCAGACTTCTCGTCAGGTCGAAGGCCAGCGAGGCGGTGGGCAGGTGGTAAGTGATGTTGAGCGGGCCGAGCGGTGAATTGGGCTGAAGGAAGGTGGTGACGCCGTCGGTGGTGGTGACGGCATAGCCAATCCGGGTTTCCAGCCGGCGGAAGGGCCGCACCATCCAATCGAAGTGGACGAAGTGGGCGTCGTCATCATAAAGCGAAATCCCGGAGATGAGCCCGCCGCCGGTTGGGCACGGCCCGGAGCCAGGTGGAAGCGGGCCGGTGCCGATGGTGTAGCAGATGTTCGTCTGCGAGAAAATGTCGCTGAAATCGTAGCCAATGTCGAGGGCGAAGCGGTCGTTGGGCATCATCACCAGGGCCAAACCGTAGCTGCGGTTGTGTCGCTTGTGCAAGATGTCCACGATGTTGTTACGAGCCTCCTGGATGTTGACTGCGCCTGAAATTGTCGCCCATTCCGCGGGAGTGTAGTTGAGGCGCAGTTTGTAGCGCTGCATCTGACGCGGGCTGATGCGCGTGAACGATTCATCCGCGGAGAGCAGCTCCAGATCGAAGCTGGCGCGGAAGGCTCTGCCGGTGCGAGCCCACAGACCGAGCAGGGCGGAATGCTCGTTGATGACCAGACTCTCCGAACCGGTGGAAACGGTGGTCACGGCACAGGAGCCGTCGGCAAGCAACGGCTGGCCGGCGCACGCCCCCCGGTTGGGCAGCGAGGGGAAGAAACGCAGATCCTCCTGCTCGAAGCGCCGCTCCACGATGTCGCGATTGCGGTGGCGATAGCCGAGCCGCGCGCCGAAGCGGCGGTTGAAGTCGTAGCGCACCATGAAGGTGTTGGTCTTCGAATCTTCACCGAGGAAATTGCTGAACAGACCTACGATCTCATCGGCCGGCGAACTGGTGGCGTGATTCGGAGTGCCCACAGGGGCTCCTGAAAGGGTCGGGCATGCCGTCAACAATGGCACGGTGAAATTGAACACCGTTGCCGGAGCGGCCATCGTTGTACCGAAGAACGAGCATTCGGACATTGCCCACGTGCCGGGCACCCTGAAATTCTGGAAATTGAACGAGTCTTGCAGGGCAAACTTGTTGGTGACCTGCCAGGTGATCCCGAAGTCGGCCGATGCGGAGATACGGCGCACTTCGGCGGGACCTGTGATGCTGAACTGACGTTGCCGTGTGCGGCTCACCAGGCCGTTGTAGAGCTCGTTGTAGATGGGCGTGTCGGAATCGGTAGAGGTGTAGGTAAACGAAGCGGCGAAATCGAAATTGCGAAAATAATTGCTTTGCAGAGCGACCCGGCTGCTCGGATAGGATGTACGCACGCGCGCCGCGCGGTTGTAGAGTTGGTATGCATTGCACGTCGGGTTCACAACGCCGCCAGCCTGGAAAGGCGTAGCGCACGGCTGGCCGGCTGGGGTATTGAAGATCAGGCCGAGGTCAACCGATGTGAATGGCGTCCCATCCGCGAGCACGCCGGTGGGCAGTGCGAAGGTTTGGAAGTTGTTCACCCACGACGTGTCGCCTTTGTATTCATGCCAGAATTGGTCGAAGCTGAAGTTGGTCCGCGGAAGCAGCTTGAAATCCACACCGACCTGATACGTGTTCAGCGTGGTTTTCCACGGCTGGAAGAGGAACACGTCGGTGCCTTCGTGGAAACTGGAGAGCGAAGGCCCTTCGCTGATGTTGCGTCCATACGCCAGCCGCACGCGAATGGGCGACTGCGGCATGAAGGCCACGTGGTAGTCGTACATCCGGCGCACGAGTTGCGTTTGATGCGGAGAGATGCGGATTACAGGATCGAAACCTGGCGGCGCGTCGGTGACGGGCGTAGCCGGGTTCAGAGGATTGGCCAGCAGGTTGTAGTCCCAGAAATTCTTGTCGCGCCGGTAGGTGAAGCCGAAGTTGTACCAGTTGTTTTTGTACGCACGCAGGCGCGTGACGTAGTTGGGGTCGGCGCCATATCCGAAGCTGGTCACATTGAAGTCGTCCCAGAAAATGCCCTGGTGATTCCGCGAACGCATGTCCAGCGTGTATTCGAAGAGTGTGATGCCCTCGTTGTAGTTCGCGAAAGTACGGTAGAGATTGCGGCCCTGGCCGCTCACATCCGTAATTCTTCCGCCGAACTCGATTGTCTGTTTCACATTGGGCTCTTGCTCAGGCGTAGTTTGCGGTTGCGGATCCGCGGGCGGGTCTTGCGCGGCCACGCGCACCGGGAAGACAAGCCCTAGCGCGACAAGGAACACGGCTAATGCGACCAGAATTGCTTTCCCATCGAGCGATGGCGTGATCTGTGCGTGCATGGCTCCTCCTCACTTGAAGAAGACCGCGCTATGGTTGGAGCCATGAACGGTGACGTGGCACAC
>JBOGNS010000206.1:0-12895 GCA_050747305.1 Candidatus Acidiferrales bacterium
CGTCGGGATAGACTTCGCCGCGCAGCTCGCCGCTTTCGTAGCCTGCCTGCCAGATTTTTCCTTGCAGCGATTTCAGCGGCGTGGATTTGCGGTCTTGCTCCATCAGCCAAAGAGCGTAGGTGCAAGCCGATCGGGTCTGCCGCTCGGGCGCGTCGGGCCATTGCGGGAGCGGCGAGGCGCGAGCGTTCTCGCGCGGCGATTGCAAAACGGGCGCAGATTGCGAACGTTGCGCGTCGGCGGCGTATTCGCTGCGCAGCGCTGCGATGTCGGCGCAGATTTGCGGGTCGGCGGCGTGCGCTGCGAGGAAGTCGCGAAGACGCACGCGGGCGAAGGGGAACAGCACGTTGTAGACGAATTCCATTGGCGTGGTGGTGCCTTCGATGTCGAGCAGAATGGCGCGCACCGCGGCGGGATCGAATGGCGCAGACAAAGGTTTCAGATGGCGACGGTTTGCCGCGGGATGTAGGCGGGGCCGAAGCAAGCGGGCTCGAAGCCCTGCTCGGCGCCGCTGTCGGTATAGTGCGGCGTCCAGCCGGAGACGTCCTGGAAGAGCCGGATGGCGCGGATGCGGCGGTCGGGGCACAGGTCGAACCAGTGATGGGTGCCGCGCGGCACGCGGATCAGATCACCGGCTTCCACTTCGATGGCCAGCACCGGCTTGCCCTGCGGATGGATGTGGAAGAGGCCGCGGCCTTCGATGATGAAGCGGACTTCGTCTTCGTCGTGCCAATGCTCGCGATTGAACTTGTTGAGCATGGTTTCAAGGCCGGGCGTTTGCGGGAAGACGTCGATCACATCGGCGGTGACGTAGCCGCCGCCGGCCTTCAGGCGGTCGATTTCCGGCGCGTAAGCGGCGAGGATTTGCTCGGCGGGCGCATCGGCGGGAGCAATGTGCGTTGGCTCCCAACGCTCGTAGCCGATACCGATGGCGGCGAGATATTGGGTGATTTCGTCGCGCCCAGTGAGCGTGCGATTTTCTTCCGGAATGCGAACCACAGCCATGACTTACCTCGCTTGCGTGAATCGCGCGGTGTGCCGGCCTAAGGCCGGCGCTCGCGGCCGATGACTTCGAGCAGGAACTCGAGAATTTCGATGTGCCGCGCGGCCTGCTCCAAGTCTACCCCCCAAGTATATAGCCCGTGGCGGCGGAGAAGGAAGCCGTGGCATTCCGGATGCGCGCCCAGCGTGGCCGTAACCTGCGCGGCGAGCGCCGGCATGTCCTGTGAATTTTCAAGGATGGGGAGCCACTCGCGATGCTGGTGCGTGCGGACGCCTTCCAGTCCCTTGAGCATTTCGAAGCAGGAGATGGCGATGCCGCCGTCGGCCGCGAATGACTCGGAGAGAATCGTGCTCCACACGGAGTGAGTGTGCAACACGGCGCCAGCGCAGCGCCCGCCAATGATTGCGAGATGCAACAGGGTTTCAGCGGAAGGCTTGCCATGGCCGGAGAGGACAGCCGCGCGGTCATTGACTTCAAGGATTTGCGCTTCGTCGAGTTGTCCCTTATCCACGCCGGAGGCGGTGATGGCCAGGCGCAACGGCTGGCGCGAGAGCACGGCGCTGAAGTTGCCGCTGGTGCCGAGCACCCAGCCTCGCTGGTAGAAGCCGCGCACACGGTGAGCAAGCTGCTGCGGGATGGATTCGGCAGGCATGGCGAATAGGAAATTGTGACGCGGGCAGTAGCAAAGTCAAGGCCGCGAACGTGCGCGCATGTAGCGGCGACCTTCAGGTCGCCACACTCCCACGAACATGCGCACGTGAAAGAGTGAAAAGGTGAAAGGGTTAAAGCGCTAAGAGTGAGAGGCGAAGAGTCGAAGAGGGAAAGCGTGTTTTTGCAGACGAGGCCCAATCAGCGGGGTGGATGGGCAAAGGATGAGAGTTCGCGCAGCAGGCGGTTTCCATCGCCGAGCGAGAGCATGCCGCGGCGCAGCAACAGCGCCACCAGGTCAGCCAGGACCTCGCGCTCATGGCGCTGGACTTGCTGCGTGCGCGCGCCTTCCGCCGATACACGAACCGGCCCCGCTTCGCCACGAAGCTGGCACAGCCAGCCGTCCAGAATGCTGCGATTCTGTGGCGCCATATAAGTGAACGAAACGCCGACGCCGCTGCCGGGCTGGCTGTACACCACCAGCCCAACCGCTTCGATGGCCTGCCCGTCGTGCGCGATCCGCACGCGGAATTGCGCGTCCAGCGGAACCGGGCAGAGGCAGTCCACGTAGCAGCCGCCGCAGCTCAGGTCTGAGGTGCGGCCGACAAGCACGGTTCCGCCGCGGTCAATGTCGAAGAATTCGATGTCGGCGATGAAGGAACTGCGCTCGCAATCGCGCTGATCCGCGGGGGCGGCGGCGGATGCGGTAGCTGCGATGGGCATTGCCGGTTTGGCTGACACGTGCTAACTGGCTCCCGCGGGCGCTGTTTGCGCGCGCCCATTGTGACGAAGCGAGGGGAGACTGCCAATGGCTCGCAAGTACTAACAGGCGCGGAGGTTAGTACCCGTACGATTGGTACCGGCGGCGATTACCAGCCGGAGAAGCGTCCTCCCGTAGCCTGAATCAAGGCGCGATAATGCGCGGCGGTTCAGCGGCCGCAATAGCTTCGGCGGGATACTGCCCGCGCAGATAATCGAGGAAGGCGCGGGAGCGCGGCCGGCCATTATGATGGTGGCGCGCGATGCGCATCAGGAAAACCAGCAGCAGAAAGACGTCGGTGTCCCGCAGCGGCGGCTGGCCCGGCTGCTGGCTTTCCGGCTTGCGGTAGTCGTTGAGGAATTCGCCCAGCCGGCGGTAGAGTTCGGCGCGCAGGCGGTCGTCGGGAGGCTTTTCGTAGTAGAGGCCGGAGGAACTGAGAGTGCGGTAGGCGTCGGCAAGCGCGCTGAGCGAGGCGATGATGTCCGTATCGTTGAGTGAGCGGCTCTCCGCGGCCAGCTTGAGGATGGCGAGGCCGAGGCCGGAGACGACGGGGCGATGCTGGTGGAGCAGGCCGGCGGGAATGCGCTCGTCGGGATACGGCACTTCGTCTGGGGGCACCGGTTTGCGATGCTCGGCTTCGTAGCGGCGGGCCTCCAGCAGATAGCGGCAGTCGGCGGGACAGTCGATGGAAACCTCGCGCTCCGTGCCGCAGCAGATGGCGCAGATCATCGCGGGCTTCGCGGGGCAGTAGCGCTTCTCGGGTCGCTTGTTGCAAATGGCGCAGGGCATGGAAGCTGTAGGGTATAGGGGAAAGGAGAAAGTAAAAAGGCAAAAGTCAAAAGGCAAAAAGGCAGGAAGGCAACGACGAGTGTCGGGTTAGAGGAATAGTGACACAGACTGAGAGCCCGAAGCCCGCGGTTGGTTCCATCGTAGGAAAGGCCATATATCACCTATTCCGGAAAACGGCACAGAAGTGTCGGAGAAGATGGAAGAAATCACGGCTCATGGAGGATTAGCCGCGTTAGGTTGCGTGAGGCCACTTTGGCAGCGCGACGAGTTTGAGCGCACAGGCTCATCGGTGTTCATCCGTGTTTACCTGTGGTTTCATGCCTTGTCGATTTATGGAGGCGGTGTGATGAAAATGACGGTGGCGGTGGCGCAGGCCACGCCGGTGGTGCTGGATCTGGCGGCGTGCATCGCGAAGGCGTGCGAGTGGATTGCGGAAGCGGGGAAGCGCGGGGCGCAAGTGGTTGCATTTCCCGAAACGTGGGCGCCGGTATATCCGCTGTGGTGCGATGCGGGCACTTTCGGCAAGTGGGCGCACGAGCCATCGAAGAAGTTGCAGGCGCGGCTGGCGCGGAACAGCCTGGTGATTCCGTCGAAAGAGACCGAGCAAGTGTGCCGCGCGGCGCGCGCCGCAAAATGCGCCGTGGTGCTGGGGGCGAACGAGCTGGGCGGCACTGGATCGCTTTACAACGTCCTGCTCTTTGTTTCCGCCGAAGGCCAAATTCTCGGGCGGCATCGCAAGCTGGTGCCGACGTTTGGCGAGCGGCTAGTGTGGGGCTACGGTGATGCGGCGGGGTTGCGCGCCTACGAGATGAACGGCGGCACGCGGCTTGGCGGCTTGATCTGCTGGGAACACTGGATGCCGCTCTCCCGGCAGGTGCTGCACGCGGAAGGCGAGCAGATCCACGTGGCGGCGTGGCCGCACGCCGGTGAGGTACATCAACTCGCGTCGCGGCACTATGCGTTCGAGGGACGCGCGTTTGTGCTGGTGGCGGCGAGCTATCTGCCGAAGGCGGCGATGCCGGCGGATTTCGAGCTGGCGTCGGATTTTGCGGGCGCGGGTGAGGTGCTGCTGAACGGCGGTTCGGCGGTGATCGCGCCGGATGCGTCCTATGTGGTCGAGCCGCTGTACGGGCGCGAGGAGCTCATCACGGTAGAGATTGATCTGGAGCGCGTGGCGCAGGAGAAACTGGCGCTGGATGTCGCGGGTCACTATTCGCGGCCGGATTTGTTCGAGTTGCGGGTGAACCGTACGCCGCTCACGCCACTACGATGAGAGCTAGTCCAACGACTTATGGAAGCGGAAGATGCTGACGGTGAGCATAACCGCGCCGATCGCGGCCAGGGCAGCCATCTGCGGCCACAGGATATCCAAGCCCGCGCCCTTGAGGTACACGCTGCGGATCACGATCAGGAAATAACGAAGCGGGTCGAGATAGGTGAGCATCTGCATCCATTGCGGCATCGACGCGATGGGATAGCCGAAACCGGAAAAAGTAATCGCGGGCATGGTGAAGAAAAACGATGTGACCATGGCTTGCTGCTGCGTCGACGAAACCGTGGAGATGAATAGTCCGATGCCCAGCATGCAGACGATATAGAACACAACCCCCGCGAACAGCATCAGCACCGACCCGCGAAAAGGGATTTCGAACCAGAAGGTGCCGACGGTCGCAATCAGCGCAGCGTCGAACAGCCCGATCAACAAGAAGGGCAAAGTCTTCGCAAGGATGAATTCGGCGCGGCTGATGGGCGTGACCATGATCTGTTCCAGCGTGCCGATTTCGCGCTCGCGCACTACGGCGTACGCCGTCAGGATCACCACCATCACAAACATCAGCGTGCCGATGATGCCCGGCACGAAGAACCAGCGGCTGCTCAGGCTTTCGTTGTACCAGGGGCGGCGCTCGACGACGACCGCGGGAATTTCACCGGCGCTGGCCAGCGACGCGGCGCGCAACTGTGTTGGGGGCCGTTCGGAGGCGAAACGTTCGGCGATTTGCGAGATGTAGCCGACGGCAATCAGCGCCGTGTTGGAATTGGTGCCGTCGACGATGATCTGGATGGGCGCGGTCTGGCCGCGGCCGAATTTTTGCGCGAAGCCCGCGGGCAGGTGCACCGCCAGCACCACTTCCCCGCGGTCGATCCACTCCTGCATCTGCCGTTCGTTGGCAAGATGGCCGCGCACTTCGAAGTACGGGCTGGAGGTGAAGCGCGAAACCAGATCGCGGCTCTCCGGGCTATGGTCGAGGTCCAAGACGGCCATGGACACGTTGCGGATTTCGTAGGTGGCGGCGTAACCGAAGATGAGCGTCTGAATCACCGGCGGCAGGATGAGCATGATCCGGGTGCGGCGGTCGCGCAGCACCTGAATGAATTCCTTGACCACCATGTGGTAGATGCGGCGGAGCATCAGGCAAGCCTCTTGTGAAATGCGCGCGTGGCCAGAAACACCAGCAGCAGCGCGAACGCGGCCAGCGCAAGCAATTCGGTTTGCAGATAGCTCACCGGCGTGCCCTTCAGGAACACCGCTTTTATCAGCGTGACGTAGTAGCGCGCCGGAATGATGTAGGTGAAATGCTGAATGGCGCGCGGCATCTGCTCGATGGCGAAGAGGAAGCCGGAGAGCAGGAACGCCGGAAGAAAGGTGGCGATCAGCGCGGCCTGGCTGGCGGCGAGTTGCGTCTTGGCGATCACGGAGATGAAAAATCCTTGCGCCATCACCACGGAGAGAAACAGAGCCGAGCCGGCGAGCAACGCCAGCAAACTGCCGCGGAACGGCACTCCGAACCAAAGCACCGCCATGCCGGTGCAGACCGCCGTGTCGAAAAATCCGATGGCGAAATACGGAATCAATTTGCCAAGCATGACTTCCAACGTCGACACCGGCGTGGAAATGAGCTGCTCCATGGTTCCGCGCTCCCATTCGCGCGCGATGGTGAGCGAAGTGAGAAACGCGCCGACCACGGCCATCACGACGGCCACGATGCCGGGAATGATGAACGCCTGGCTTTCGAGATTCTCGTTGAACCACACGCGCTGCTCGACGGCCACCGGCGGCTGCGAGCGAAGCTGGCCGCGGCGGCGCAACCAATCGAGGCGCAGCGATTCGGAGTAGCCGCGCACGATGGCATCGGTGTAGCTGAGCACGAGGCTGGCGGTGTTGTCGTCGGTGGCGTCCACAATGGCTTGCACGCGCACTTCGCCGCCGTTGCGCACCTGCGTGGAGAAGTCCGGCGGGACCACGAAAGCCAGCTTGCAGCGCCCGGCATCGAGCGCGGCCACCAGCGCGTCGTAATGATCCACTTCGCGCACCACCCGGAAATACGACGAGGCGTAGAAACGGCTGATCAGATCGCGGCTCTGCGGGCTGTGCTCGCGGTCGAAGATGTAAGTGGGCGTGTGCTTCAGGTCGAGATTGATGCCGTAACCGAAGAGCAGCATGAGGATCACCGGCATCAGCACCACGATGGCTAGGCTGCGCGGATCGCGCAGGATCTGTATGACTTCTTTGCGCACGACGGCGATGAGGCGATGGAGGCGCATCAGTTGCGGCCCTTGCCGTTGCCGTTGAAGCCGGTGGTGAGCGCGACGAAGACGTCTTCGAGCGAGGGACGAATCGTGCGCACATCGCCGATACGCAGGTTGCGTTCTGCAAGGTGTGCGCGCAGGCGCGGCTGGCTGGCTGCGGCGTCTTCCACCACCACGTGCAGCGCGTTGCCGAACACGGCGGCATCCAGCACGTCCGGCGCGGATTCCAGCGCTTCCAGCGCATCGCCCAGCGGCTCGGCTTCGATGTAAAGCAACTGGCCGCGCATGTGGCGCTGCTTCAGTTCGCTGGGCGTGCCCAGCGCGACGATGCGCCCGCGGTCAATCAGCGCCAGCCGGTTGCAGTATTCGGCTTCTTCCATGTAATGCGTGGTGACGAAGGTGGTGACCCCGTCGTCGGCCATGCGGTGAATCAGGTCCCAGAATTTTCTGCGCGAGATGGGATCGACGCCCGATGTCGGCTCGTCGAGAAAGAGCACCGGCGGGCGATGCAGCACCGCGCAGCCCAGCGCGAGCCGCTGCTTCCATCCGCCGGAAAGCTCGCCGGTGATGGCGGCGGGACGGTCGGCGAGGCCGGCCATTTCGAGCGCCCACGCGATGCGCTCGCCTGCTTCCTCGGGCGGCACCGAGTACAGCCCCGCGAAGAGGCGCAGATTTTCGATTACGCGCAGATCGTTATAGAGCGAAAATTTCTGCGACATGTAGCCGATGTGGCGGCGGACCGTTTCCGGCTCGCGCGCCACGTCGTAACCCGCGACAAGCGCGCGGCCTTGCGTAGGCTGCAACAAGCCGCACAACATGCGAATCGTGGTGGATTTGCCCGCGCCGTTGGGGCCCAGAAAGCCGAAGATTTCGCCACGGTGCGTTTCGAGGCTGATGTGATCCACCGCGGTGAAATCGCCGAAGCGTTTCACCAGGTTTTCGACCACCACGGATTGGCCATTGTGATTCATGGCGCGCGCCCCGGCTCGCGTTCGACGCTGGAGACGAACAGATCTTCGAGCGTGGGTGAGGCGGACACGATCTCATCGAAGGGCAAGCCGGCAGCTTCCAGCGCGCGGCGCATTTCAGGGGCGCGGCGCTCGGCGTCGTCGACAAAAAGATGGACGCCGTTACCGACGAGCACTTGGCTTGATACCCCTTCAGCACGTCCGAGCACGGGAAGCAAGCGGCGCGCGTCGGATGAAAAGACGTGAAGCACGGCGCCGGGCATGCGCTGCTTAAGCGCAGCGGGCGTATCGTCCATCAGCAGGCGGCCATTGTGCATGAGCGCGACGCGATGGCAGCGTTCGGCCTCGTCGAGATAGGCGGTGGAGGTGAGAATCGTGACGCCTTCGGCGAGCAGCGAATACAGGATGCGCCAGAAGTCGCGGCGCGAAACCGGATCCACGCCGGTGGTCGGCTCATCGAGGAGAATCACGCGCGGCGTATGAATCAGCGCGCAGGTCAGCCCGAGCTTCTGCTTCATGCCGCCGGAAAGTTTTCCCGCGAGGCGAGAGCGAAATTGCGTCATGTTGCTGGCTTCCAGCAGGCGAGCGGCGCGCGGCTCGCGATCGCGGGCGCGCACGCCGAACAGATCCGCGTAAAAGCGGATGTTCTCATCCACGGTGAGATCTTCGTAGAGGCCGAAGCGTTGCGGCATGTAACTGATGTGGTGCTTCACAGCTTCCGGGTCGCGCGCCACGTCGAAGCCGGCCACCGTGGCGGAGCCTCCGTCGGGCGGCATCACACCGGCCAGTATGCGCAGCGTGGTGGTTTTGCCCGCGCCGTCCGGCCCGACTAGCCCAAAGATTTCGCCGGGGCGCACGCTGAAGCTGACGCGATCAACCGCGGTGATGCCGGGGAAACGCTTGACCAGCGCGCGCACGTCGATGGCGAATTGAGAAACTTCAGTCATTTTCGGTGAAGGCCCTCACTCCCAGCTCCGAGGCTCCTGCCTCGGACGAGAGGAGCATAGATGCTTGTCGGCAGGCAGGAGCCTGCCGGCTGGGAGCGGCCAAGAGGTGCGGCGCGAGATGGGATTGCGTTGGTCATCGCTTGGTGGTTTGCGTCGCGGGTGGCCGCAACTCGATGGAAGCGTCGGCGGGCATGCCGGGCTTGAGTTCGTGGTTGGGATTCTCGAGATCAATCTTGATGCGATAGACCAGCGTGACGCGCTCCTTGTGCGTCTCGATGGTTTTCGGCGTGAACTCCGCGCGCTGCGAAATAAAGCTGATGCGCCCGCGATAGGTTTTGCCGGGGAAGGTGTCGGTGCGTACCGCCACTTCCTGGCCGTGGCGGATGCGCCCGAGATCGGTTTCCGGCACGTAGGCGCGCAGCCACACGTTGTCGAGATCGGCGAGCGTGACCACCGGCGAGCCGACACTGACCACTTCGCCCAGCTCAGCCTGGCGCACGAGGATCACCCCGGTGGCCGGCGCGCGCAGCTCGGTGAAGCTGAGGCGCACCCGCGACATTTCGACTGCTTCGCGCGCTTGCGTGACATTGGCGCGGGCAATGGCGATTTCTTCCTGGCGGGTGCCGGCGCGCAATTCGCTCAGGCGCTCGGCGGTGCGCTTGTAAGTGGCCTGCGCGCGATCCAGCTGCGTTTTCGCGCGGTCGTGATCCTGCTGCGAGATCACATCTTTCTTCAGCAGCGTCACGGCGCGGGCGTAATCGAGCTTCTTCAGCTCGAGGTCGGCTTCCGCGTCGGCCACCGCCTGCTCGGCCATTTCGATTTCCTGGCTGCGCGGGCCGGCCAGCGCGAGCTGCAGATTGGCTTCGCGGACGCGCATTGTAGCGGTTTCCATGGTCACTTGCTGGTGCAAGTCGCGGTCATCGAGCCGCGCCAGCAGCGCGCCTTTTTCGATCCACTGCCCTTCCTGCACGGGCAGCTCGGCGATGCGGCCTTGCACCTTGAAGCCGACCAGGCTCTCGTGGGCTTCAATATTGCCGCTCAGTGTGAGGCGGTTGCGCGGCGGATCGTCACTGCCATTGCGGAGGTAGAAATAGTAGGCGGCTGCCGCGGCGGCAATGAGGAGGATGAGAATGGGCAATCTGCGTTTCATGGTTCGTTCACCTTTGCGGTTTCTGCGCGCGACTCACATTCGGACGATTCCTGCAAAAGTGCACAGGCTGGAAAGCCTGTGCTACCGATTATGGAATTCCCAGATACTGCGCATAGATTTTTTCGGTGGCGCCCAGCGCGCGGGCCAGCGCGATTTTCGCGTCACTGTGACGGCTCACCGCGAGAATGTAATTTTCCAGCGCGCGGGCTACGGAATCCTGCGCGCTGGTGATTTCGATGTTGCTGGCCACGCCGGCCTGAAAGCGCTCGCGGGCCATCTCCAGTTCTTGCTGTGCGAGCGTGCGGCCCTGCTCGGCCACCGCCACCTGCTCGGCGGCGGATTCGATGTCCAGCAGCGCTTCGCGCACTTCCTGCTCGATGGCCAGGCGCATATCGGCGAGCTGGAAATCGATGCGGCGGAGGCGGCTCTCCAGCTCCATTTCTTCACCCTTGCGGTCACGGTCGAAAAGCGTTACGGAGAGGCCGCCGTGCAGCGAGCCGGTGCCGCGAATCTCGCCGAGCGAACGGCCAATGCCGCCGTAATCGCCGCGCACCGTCAGCCGCGGAAGATACCGCGCGCGCGCACTCTGCTGCTGGAGCGTGATGCTGTCGCGCTGTGCGACCAGCGAACGATAGTCGGCGCGCGCATCCAGCGAGCCGGCTAGTGCGGCTTCCACCTCCACGGGTGCGATCGGCTGAAAGCGTAGCGGCTCCGCAAGTTCCAGCGGCGTGCCGGGCTTGATGCCAATGTTGCGCGCGAGCAATAGCAAGGCTTGCTGCGCTTCCGTGCGCGCTTCGAGCTGGCGCTGCCGCTCGTTGGCAAGCTGCACGTCGGCGCGCAGCACGTCGATGCCGGTGGCCACGCCGGCTTCGCGACGATCGCGCGCCAGCCGCAGCAATTCTTCCGCGGTGGTGATGCGGGATTGCGCAGCTTCCACGCGCGCCGCGGCGGCTTGCGCATTCAAGTAAAGCCCGGCCACCTGGCGAATGATCAGATCACGGACGTCTTGGTAATCCTCGCGCGCCGCTTGCTGCTGCTGTTGGCTGGCCCTCCACGTGAGGCGCGCCTGTCGATCGAAGAGTGGCTGCTCGGCGTAGAGGCGGAAGTCGTAGGTGGAAAATGGCGGCACCGTAGCGGGAATGCCCGGCACGGAAAGGCCGAAGGCGCGCAGGTTGCGATTCTGTAGGCTGGCGACGGCTTCCGCGCGCGCGCGGGGCAGCAGGCTCGCGAGACGCCTCTGGCTAGTGCCTTCCGCTTCGTCCATGCGCGTGCCTGCGGCCAGCACGCGAAGATTGGCGGCGAGGCCGCGCTCGATCGCTTCCTTCAGCGTGAGCTTGTGGGCTGGAGGCGCTGGCTGGGCCGATTGCGGTGCGGCGGCCGGCGACGCGACCATGATCAGCAGGGCAGCGATGGCCAATTTGAAGTGCAGTGTGGGGCGTCGTGGTTTCATGGCTTCCTCGCTGGTTCGACTGAATGGCCTCACTACAGATGTCGGCGTTTACGCCTGGGTTCGAAAGCCTATGCCCCTTGCGCTACGTTCGGATGCCGGACCAGAAGACGTCGAATGTCTGCTCTACCCATGATTGCAAATCTGCGGGCGGGTGGAGCGTCCAGATCATTAACATGCCGAAAATCTGTTGCTGGAAGATGCGGGCCAACTCCACAACATGAAAGTCGCGGCGGATTTCGCCCCGGCGCTGGCCAATTTCCATAACTTCGACCAGCAACTCGCGGCCGGACGCCAGCCGGTCGCTAACCAGTTCCCGCACCGGGTCGCTGGAATGGACCGCCATCAGCAGGCTGCGCACCAGCGCGGTACTCTGCCCCGGCTCGCGAGTCAGCGCCTTGGTAAGACGAAACAGGACGGTTTGAATCGAGTCTTGCGCTTCGCGGGCGTCTTCCAGCGCAGCCGCCGCGTTGCCGAGCTGGATCTCAGCGAGCGCCTGCAGCACGTGGCCCTTGGAGGGGAAGTAGTTGAAGAAGGTCCCTTTCCCTACGTCGGCGGCTTCGGTGATGTCTTCTACCGTGGTATTGAGGAAGCCGCGCTGCGCGAAGAGGCGTAGAGCAGAGCGAAAGATTCGCTCGCGGGTTTCCGCGTGGCGGCGGGCGCGACGACTGCTGGTGCGCGGGATGCGCCGTCGGGTGGCGACGGATTTGTGGCGTTTCGCCACGTTTACGTGACCAACAGTCATATATGAGCACTGGTCGGCAAGATCTGTCAAGCGTATTTATTGCGACTCTGCCCTCTCTGAGTTCTTCGGGTGCGATGCGGAGGGTAAAATGAAAACATTCAGCTATTTAGCGAACTCCAGCCAACGAACAAGAAAGGCGCCGAGTCGGGATTGCCGGCGTTCCCCTTATTTCAGGGAACTTGCCTCGGAGAGGTTGCGCGGAGATTGGCCGTTCAGAATGGAGATCAGGCGCTGGCCGGCGGCGGGCACGCCGGTGCCGCTGCGCACGATCTGCCGGGCCGAAAGCTTACGGCCGTAGATTTTTTCATTGGCGCCACCGTCGGACATGAGCGTGGAGCCTTCCAGCGAGACGCCGGCGAAGAGGCCGCGCGAGCGTGACCAGGTGAGAATCTCGGCGCGCATCACGATGTCAGTTTGCGCTGCTGTAGCGCGGCCCTTGGGGCCGGCGGCGGCGGCGGCGTCTGCACCGAGCTTGACTTTACTGCCCAGAATGGAATCCGCGCCGCGCGGGTTCATCACTAGCAGGACGAAGTCCGTGGCCTGGCCGCCGAGCTGGAGGCCGATGTTGGCGCCCTCTAAGCGGAACATGGCCGGCGCGCTCCACGAGCCGGTGAACTTCTCGCCGCCACGGCAGGTGATGGCCCCACGGCCGTAGCTGCCGCCAATGCCGATGGCGAACTTCTTCACCGAGGGAAACACCACAACGCACTCGGCCTTGTCGAGCAAGTCTTTGGGAATGCCGTCGGGGATGTCGAGGATTTCCTTCATCACCGTGCCGCATTCATGCAGACGCTGCTCTTCGCGGTCTTGGGCCGCAGCGGGCGCCGTGATGAGCGCAAGAGCGATAGTGCAAGCAAGTAGCGAGCGCATATTTCCTCCTCCATCCGGACGTAATCAGCCTACAGGGTGTGCC
>JBOGNS010000207.1:0-2985 GCA_050747305.1 Candidatus Acidiferrales bacterium
GAGCTGCACGTCGGCACATTCACGCGCGAAGGAACGTTCGACGCCATCGTTCCCCGCCTCGACGCCTTGCAGCAGCTTGGCGTCACGGCCATCGAGCTGATGCCCGTTGCGCAATTCCCCGGCACGCGCAACTGGGGATATGACGGCGCTTATCCGTATGCCCCGCAGAATTCTTACGGCGGCCCGCAAGGGCTCAAGCGGCTGGTGAATGCCTGTCATCGCCGCGGCATGGCGGTGGCGCTCGACGCGGTCTACAACCACTTGGGCCCCGAAGGAAATTATCTGCACGACTACGCGCCGTATTTCAGCGATCGTTACCGAACCCCCTGGGGCGAGGCCATCAATTTCGACGGCCCGGACAGCGACGAGGTGCGCCGCTTCTTCATCCAGAACGCGCTGGAGTGGGTCACCGATTATCACCTCGACGCGCTGCGGCTGGACGCCATCCACGCCATCTTCGATATGTCTCCGTACCCTTTCCTGACCGAGCTGGGGAACGTGGTGCATCGCCGCGCAGCCGAACTGCGCCGCGAAATTCTGGTGATCCCGGAAAGCGAGCGCAACGATGCGCGCTTCGTCGAGCGCCCTGAGCGCGGCGGCTGCGGCTTGGATGCGCAGTGGGAGGACGACTTCCACCATGCCCTGCACGTGCTGCTCACCGGCGAGAAGAGCGGTTACTACGGCGACTTCCATCCGGCGGGTGACGGAGCGGACGATTCGGCCGCGCCCTGCGCTGCCGCGCGCGACACCCGAGGCATCGGGGCGCTGGCGCGTGCCATGCAAGATGGCTACGTCTATCAAGGCGAATATTCCGCGTACCGGCGGCGGCGCCACGGCAATTCACCGCGCGCGATTCCTGCCCAGCGGCTGGTGGTGTTCGCGCAAAACCACGATCAAGTCGGGAATCGTATGGCCGGTGAGCGGCTCTCGGCTCTGGTGGATTTCGAGTCACTCAAGCTGGCGGCCGGCGCGCTGCTGCTTTCGCCCTTTGTGCCGCTGCTGTTCATGGGCGAGGAGTACGGCGAGACGGCGCCGTTCCAGTATTTCGTCAGCCACACCGACGCCGCGCTGATCGAGGCCGTGCGCAAGGGCCGCCGCGAGGAGTTCGCGCGCTTTCGCTGGCAGGGAGAGCCGCCCGACCCGCAGACCGAGGCCACCTTCGAGCGCTGCCGGCTGAATTGGGAGTTGCGGCAGAGCGGACATCATGCCGCGCTGCTGGCATTGCATCGCGAGCTGCTGCGGCTGCGGCGTGAACGGCCCGCGTTGCGCAAGCTCGATAAAGCTACCGTCAATGTCACCGCGATTGACCAGGGGCCACTGCTATTCATGCGGCGTGGTACCGGCGCGGAGCAAATTCTGGTGGCCTTCAATTTCCACACTGCGGTGGCGCAGGTAAAACTTCCGGCCCCTTCGAGCCGCGCCAAGGGTCGCGAGAGCCCTCGCGCTAAAGGTCGCGAGAGCCCTCGCGCTAAAGAAAGATGGCGGAAGCTCCTGGACTCCGCCGACCAGCGCTGGCAGGGCCCGGGAAGCGCGCTGCCTGCAGTGCTCGATGCGCGCGAAGATGTTATGATGGAGGTTCGTCCGCGATCCTTCGTGCTGTTCACGTAGCCCCAGTCGTCCGCACACTCACGATGGAACGATACGTTTGCATTCACGCCCACTTTTACCAGCCGCCGCGCGAAAATCCGTGGCTGGAAGCCATCGAACAGCAGCAGTCGGCGCGCCCTTATCACGACTGGAATGAGCGTGTTACCGCCGAATGCTACGCGCCCAATACCGCCGCGCGCATTCAAGGCAGCGACGGGCGCATCGCCAGCATCGTAAACAACTTCGCCAAAATCAGCTTCAACGTGGGCCCCACACTGCTCGCCTGGATGGACGAGCTTGCGCCAGACACTTACCGCACCATCATCGCCGCTGACCAGGAAAGCATGCAGCGCTTCTCCGGCCACGGCTCCGCCATCGCGCAGGTTTACAACCATACTATCCTTCCGCTCGGTAACCGCCGCGATAAGCAAACCCAAATCCGCTGGGGCATTCGTGATTTCCAGCAGCGCTTTGGCCGCAAGCCGGAGGGCATGTGGCTGGCGGAAACCGCGGTGGACCTGGAAAGCCTCGATCTGCTGGCCGAGCACGGCATTCGCTTCACCGTGCTGGCGCCCAGCCAGGCCAAACACGCGCGAAAAATCGGCGCCAAATCGTGGCAGGATGTGAGCAACCAGCAGATTGACCCGTCGCGCGCGTATCTGCAAAAGCTGGCTTCCGGCCGTTCCATCGCGCTGTTTTTCTATGACGGGCCGATTTCGCGCGCCGTGGCCTTTGAAGGCTTGCTGAAGAGCGGCGAAACCTTTGCCAGCCGGCTGATCAGCGCTTTTACCGACGGGCGCGACTGGCCGCAACTGGCGCACATCGCCACCGACGGCGAAACCTACGGCCATCATCACCCGCACGGCGATATGGCCCTGGCCTACGCCATCCACCACATCGAATCGAACGGCCTGGCGCGCATCACCAACTATGGCGAATACCTCGAACGCCATCCGCCGCAGAACGAAGTCGAGATTTTCGAAAACAGCTCCTGGAGCTGCGTGCACGGCGTGGAACGCTGGCGCAGCGATTGCGGCTGCAACACCGGCGGCCACCCGGGCTGGAATCAGAAATGGCGCGCGCCGCTGCGCGAGGCGCTGGATGGGCTGCGCGATCAGCTTGCGCCGCTGTATGAGCGCGAAGCCGGCCGCTGGCTGCGGGACCCGTGGGCGGCGCGCGACGCCTACATCGAAGTGCTGCTCGACCGCAGCGAGAAATCGGTCGCGCAGTTCCTGCAGCAGCAGGCGCAGCAGCCTCTGGACGCGGCGCAGGAAAGCCGCGTGCTCAAGCTGCTCGAGCTTCAGCGGCACACCATGCTGATGTACACCAGTTGCGGCTGGTTCTTCGACGAGCTTTCGGGCATCGAGACGCTGCAAGTAATGCAATACGCCGGCCGCG
>JBOGNS010000208.1:0-5275 GCA_050747305.1 Candidatus Acidiferrales bacterium
CCAGACGATTTCGGCGCTCACGGCGAATACGCTCCACACCTCCAGCGATGGCGGCAAGCAGTGGAGCCAGAGCCCGCTGCGGCCGGATATTCGCGGCCGCCTGCGCCTCGCGAAAACTTCCGGCGAACTGTTCATTGGCAGCGATAGCGGCCTGTACATCTCGCGGGACGGCGGCCAGAGCTGGTCGGCGGCCGACATTCAGGGCCGGCGCATCGGCGGCTTTGTGGCCATCGAAAACGTTTTGCTGGTGTCCACCGAGCACGGCTTGCACATTTCCGACAATGGCGGGCGCAACTGGCAGCGCGTGCGCGAAGAGGAAGCGGAAGGCCGCTTCCCGTTCCTCGGGCGCATCGGCGATTCCGCGACGGTGCTGGCGGCGTCGTCCACCGAGGGTATTCACACCATTGCGCTTTCGTCGCAAGTGACGGGCATCCGCGCCGAGGCCGCGCGCGCAACCGGAGCAAGCGCGCCATCGAATCCGCGTCAGCAGCAACAGCAAGAGAAGGAAAAGCAGTAGTAGGGCGGCGGCCTTCCAGCCGCCATCTTTCGCACCGTGGCAGAAAGCCGTCGCGGCGGCCAGCGGAGTTTACCGAATGGAACCAGACATCTTGTTAACTGAGCCTGGCTCAGGTAGCGTCGTGGCAGTGCCGCGAGCCGCCGACAAACGCCGGCCGACGGTGTGCCTGCTCTCTGCCCATCCACTGGTTCTGGGAGAATTGCAGACAACCCTCGTCCAGTCCAACGCGCAAGCGCGAGCCGTGGAGATACCTTCCGGCTGGCGCGGGCAGGAGGGCAGTGTGTCGCTGCCGCCCGCGGAGATTTACGTGCTGGACGCGCAATCCGATCGCGTCTCCGCCGAAGACTTGCTGGCAGCCGTGGTGCGCGCCAATCCGCAAGCCGCGGTGGTGGTGATGTCCGGCGAATTTACGGATGCCTCAGCGTTCCCCTTGTTGCGCCTGGGCGCGCGCGGCCTGATTCGCTATGCCGACGTGGCCGGCCAGCTTGCGCGCGCGGTGGAAGCCACTGCCATGGGGAATTACTGGGTGCCGCGGCACCTGCTGAGCCGCTTTGTGGATTCGCTGGTGGGCCGCGGGGGCGCAACGCCGCGCATCGCGCCGGCCACCGGCTTGAGCGCGCGCGAGCAGCAAGTGCTCGACGGCTTGCTCGAGAACCTGAGCAATAAGGAAATCGGCGTGCGGCTCAACATCACCGAGCGCACGGTAAAGTTCCACGTGTCGCGCATCCTCGCCAAGTTCAAGGTGCAGCGCCGCGCCGACTTGATCTTGCGCTTCTATCAACAGAGCAGCCGCAGCTAGCCATTACCCGCGGGCCGCGACACACGACGCGACGCACAGCTCGCCAAGCTCTCGTAGTCACTTTTCCTGCACGCTTTCTGGCTGTCAGCGTTGCGTTGGTCAGCTTTCCACTGACCGCCCACGGCTGTTCGCGCGTACAGTTGCGCCTGCCCGCGGCGTTCATTTACATTGGAAGAATCAGTCGCTAAGATTGCGCCATGTGCGTCACGCGAACGTCGTTCCTCGCCGGTTGGCTCCTGTGTGCGGCTCTCCCCACGGCCGCGCAGCAGTGGCGCCCGCGCGTTGCCGAGGATTTGCCGCCGCTGTTTGCGCCGGTCTTCCATACCATTTCCCCGGCACCGCTCCCGCAACCCTTCGCGCGCCACCAGGAATTTCGGCCGCCTGCATACCGCGGCAGCGCGCCTAAGAGCGCCGGGCGAGACTTCGACTTCGATTCTTCTCGCAGCTTTTTTGAGGGTTCGAGTTTGTACGAAAACGACGATTTCCGCATCATGGAACTCCCCGGTGCGGTTTCCTTGCAAGTCACCGCGGAGCAGACCACCTTTCTCACCGAAGCGCGCATCCCCCTGGCCGAGATGTGGAGCGGGCGGCTGCGCCTTTCCGGCGTGCAGCAGCGCTTTCACTCCGCCAATCTGTTTTCAGCGGTGAACCCGTACTGGGCTCGCGATATCGCGCTCGCCCCCGGCACGGAAAGCATCGTCGGCCGCTCGCGCGTGAACTATGGCGTGGGCCTGCAATTCCGCTTCAACCCCTAACAGCTATAGTAGGCACCCGAAGTCGAATCAGAGAGCAAAGACGCCGGCAAGATGCTGGCGGTGCGCCTCGTTGGCGAGCATCAAAGGCGCGCAGCTTCTTCCTGTTCGAAGGCGTGGTAGGAAGAGCGGACCAGCGGGCCTGACTCGACGTGCTTGAAGCCCATCTGCTCGCCGAGCAATTTGTACTCGGCGAATTCGTCGGGATGCACGTAGCGCACGATGGGCAGATGCTCGCGCGTGGGCTGGAGATACTGGCCCAGCGTGAGGATGTCGGCGCCCTGCGCGACGAGGTCTTGCATCGCGCCCAGCACTTCGGCGCGGGTTTCGCCCAGGCCGAGCATCATCCCCGTCTTGGTGGGAATTTCCGGCGCGAGCTGCTTGGCGCGGCGCAGCAACTCGAGCGAACGCTCATACTCCGCGCCCTTGCGCACCCGGCGGTAAAGACGCGGCACCGTTTCGGTGTTGTGGTTGAGCACGTCGGGCCGCGCGCGCATCACCGTTTCCAGCGCCGTCCACACGCCGCGGAAATCGGGAATCAACACTTCCACCTTGCAGCCGGGGACGCGGCGGCGAATCTCGCGAATCGTCTCCGCGAAGATTGCGGCGCCGCCATCGGGCTGGTCGTCGCGGTTCACCGATGTGACCACCGCATAGCGCAAGCCCATGCGCGCAACCGCTTCACCCACGCGCTGCGGCTCGTCTTCATCCGGCGGGCCCAGCGGCCGCCCAGACGGCACCGAACAAAAGCCGCACGCGCGCGTGCAGATATTGCCGAGGATCATGAAGGTGGCGGTGCGATGTTCCCAGCATTCGCCCATGTTGGGGCAGCGCGCGCTCTCGCACACCGTGTGCAAGCCCAGCGTGCGCATGATGCGTTTCAAATCCTGGTAGTTGGGCCCGCCGCCGAGGCGAACTTTCAACCAGCCGGGCCGCGGGTGCGCGCCGAGGGGTAGCGCCGTGGGCGCGGCGCTGTTCGCCAGGATGTTGAAAGGAGAAGCCATGGCCATCGCCATTTTACTCGGCTTCCGCCAGCAGGCACAAGCGACGCGGCCGCGCGCGGTACCTAACCTCCGCGAATGCAGGCTGTTATGGCAGGCGACATTGCGGCGGATTGCCGCATCTAATCCACGCGAAGGGTAGAAGTGTTTGCGGGGTGGGGAAGAACCAACAGGAGGCGTCATGGAAGTGCTCTTGGAAGGCCAGAAGATCAAGCACGAACAGTATGGCGAGGGCGTGGTGCATGAATCCGACGAGGAGCGCACCACCATCGATTTCGACGAACACGGCACCAAGAAGTTCGTCACCAGCCTGATGACGTGCGAAGTGATTGGCGAAGCGCCCAAGCGGAAGGCACGCGGCCGCCGTCGCAAGGCCCGCAGCGTTGTAGTGGGATCACAGCACGACGCCGCCGCCTGACGGGGCTGTTGCGTGTAGGAAGCCTGGGAACTTTGCAAATTTTCGCGCCGCTGATCCAGCGCGCGGTTAACGCCCGAAGAAAAGCCGAAGGCCAGTTCCACCCGGAACTGGCCTTTTGCTTTTTGCCACGCAGTCGTTCGCGACTGCGCGGTCGCGGTACAATCCTTCGCCATGACCTCACAACCCGCATTTGGCGAGGCGCGGCTTCCCAACGGGGTGCGCTTGCGCTACGCCGAACAAGGCCCGCGCGACAGCGAGGCCGTGCTGATGCTGCACGGCTGGAGCGATTCGTGGTTCTCGTTCAGCCGCGTGCTGCCGCTGCTGCCAGCGGAGTTGCGCGTAATCGCGCCGGACCAGCGCGGGCACGGCGAGAGTGACCGCCCGGCGGACGGCTACACCATGGAAACCTTCGCGCGCGACGCGATGGCGCTGATGGATTCGCTGGGCATCTCGCGCGCCACCGTAGTGGGCCACTCCATGGGCAGCTTTGTTGCGCAGCAGGTGGCCGCGCTGGCGCCCGAGCGCGTATCGCATCTGGTGCTGGTGGGTTCGGCGGTGACTTGCCGCCATGAGGAAGTGCGGGAACTGTTGGACGCCGCGCGCAACTTCACCGATCCGCTGGATGAAGGCGTGATCCGTGAGTTTCAGGCCAGCACCATTCACCGGCCGGTGCCGCCGGAATTTTTCGAGCGCGTGGTGGCGGAGAGCCTGAAGCTGCCCGCGCGCGCCTGGAACGCATTGGCGGAAGAATTCAGGCGATTGGATTCGCGTGAGCGGGTCGGTAAGATTCAATCCCCGGTGTTGGTCTTGTGGGGCGAGAAAGACGGCGCATTCCTTCGCCCGCAGCAGGATGAACTGCTGCGCTGCCTCCCGGCCGCAACCTTCCAGACGTATTCCGACGTAGGCCACTCGCCACACTGGGAAGTACCCGAGCAGTTCGTGCGCGACTTGCTCGCTTTTTGCAGGTAAGGGCAGGTGACCGCAACGGTAGGCCAACTGTGCGGCGGTGGTTACTCCGCACCGCCTATTCGACGTTGGCGGCTTTGGCTTCGGGCTTGGTGTCTTCGACGCGCGTGCGCTCGGAGCGCTCGATGCGCGCGGCCTTGCCCTTGCGCGCGCGCAGGTAGTAAAGCTTGGAGCGGCGCACGCGGCCTTTGTTGATCACTTCGATGGACTGGATCACCGGCGAGTGCAGCGGGAAAATGCGCTCGACGCCGATGCCGAAGCTCACGCGGCGCAGCGTGAAGGTTTCGCCGGCCAGCCGGCCGCGGCGGCCAATCACCACGCCTTCAAACGGCTGGATGCGTTCTTTCTCACCTTCGCCTTCCTTCAGGCGCACCAACACGCGCAGCGTGTCGCCGCTGCGAAACTTGGGCCGGTCTTTCTTCAACTGCGCTTCCTGAATTTTTTCGACGACGATGCTCATGGCGTCACTCTCTCGCTGTTCCGGATGCTGGCCGCATCGAGCGGCGCTCCATCCTTGCCTCTGCGCAGCAACATATGCCGGCCTGAAGGCCGTCGCTACATTTCCCCGCGCACGTTTGCGCCTGCTTCGCGGTCAGCGTGCCGCTCATCTCCACTGCTCGGGGAAGGCACAGGCGGGGCCAGCCCACTCCAGACAATCGCGCATTATAGCCGAAAACGGGCCATATTGCCTAGCGCTTGTACTCGTTCGCATGATTGGTGACACTTTTTAGTCCGGGGCCTCCGCGGCCAAGGGCCTGTTCAGAGCCTCTTTTGCGGCCTCCCGCGCTACGAAAGCCCCGGAAGCCAACAGGACAGCGGCTT
>JBOGNS010000209.1:0-2535 GCA_050747305.1 Candidatus Acidiferrales bacterium
GCGACGACCTTCCCGACATTGAGGAGTGGGCGGAGCATGAACTGCTGGGCGGCGAGTATGCGACGCTGGGCTTCTTCGTTTCCGGCCACCCGCTGGCGCGCTATGCGGGCCGGCTACAAGAGTTGAAGGCGGTGGAGCTATCAGCGATTGATGAGACGTTCCACGAGCGCGAGATAGTAGTCAGCGGCATCGTGCAGGGCGTGCGCCCGATGCGCAACCGCGATGGCCGGGCCTGGGCCGTGGTCAGTCTTCAGGACATGAGCGGCTTTGTGGAGCTGATGGTGTTTTGGAAAGCGTACGAGGAGTTTGGCGCCGTTCTGCGCAAGGATGCGGCGGTGGTGGTGAAGGGGCGGGTGCAGGTGGAAGATGGCGGGACGCGGATCATCGTGTCGAAAGCGCGCTTGCTGGAGGAAGTGGCGGAAGCGGGTCCCCGCTTGCTGCGGGTGCGTGTGGATTCTGCGGAGTTCGACGAAGACAAGATGAACCATCTGGAGCAGCTCTTCGAGAGCAAGCCGGGCCGCTGCAACGTAGCATTCGAGATTGTGACCGCCGAGGGCGACGTGGCGTTGCTGCAATCGGATCGCAAGGTAAAAGCCGACCCGGAGCTGGAAGAGAAGGTGCGGGCAATTTGCGGGCCGGAGAGCGTGCAGCTCGAGCGGTGACGGAAGCTGACAGCTCACAGCCGACAGTTCACAGTTAACGACTGACAACCGACAGCGTTCAGCAGGCGATTGTTTAACTGTCGACTGTGAGCTGTTGGCTGTCAGCTTGTCCTAGATGGCGGCAGGCGCTCCAGCCGACGCGAAAAGTTGATGGATACGACGCGAAAAAAGCAGGAGATTGAGGCTCTCGAGCAGCAGGTGGCGGAGATGCACCACCTCGGGGCGCACGGCGCCGAAGAGCGGCACGCGCTGGAGCGGCTGCGTCGCGAGGTGGAAGAGCTGCGCCGGGAGTTCTACGCCCATCTTGCGGCGTGGCAACGCACGCAGCTTGCGCGCCATCCGCAGCGGCCGTACACGCTGGATTATGTCCGGCTGCTGTTCGAAGACTTCATCGAAGTTCACGGCGACCGCGCGTATGCGGACGACCCGGCGATTGTGTGCGGCTTCGCGCGGTTCCAGGGCGAGCGGGTGGCCATCGTCGGCCATCAAAAGGGCCGCGACACCAAGCAAAAACTGGCGCGCAATTTCGGCATGCCCAAGCCGGAGGGCTATCGCAAAGCTCTGCGCGTGATGCAGCTTGCGGCGAAGTATGCGCGCCCGGTGATTGCGCTGGTGGATACCCCCGGCGCGTATCCCGGGCTGGATGCGGAAGAGCGCGGCCAGGCGGAAGCGATCGCGCGCAACTTGCGCGAGATGGCCGTGCTGCCGGTTCCCATTGTAGTGACGATTACCGGCGAAGGCGGTTCCGGCGGCGCGCTGGCGATCGCGGTGGGCGACCGCGTGAACATGATGGAGAACTCGGTGTATTCCGTGATTTCGCCGGAGGGCTGCGCTTCCATCATGTGGCGCGACGCCAGCAAAGCGGAAATTGCCGCCGAGGCGCTGAAGATTACGGCGCAGGATTTGCAGCGGCTCGGAATGATTGATGAAATCGTGCCGGAGCCGGATGGCGGCGCGCATCTCAATCATGAGGAAGCCGCGCGGTTGCTGGCGCCGTCGCTGCGCAGCGCGCTGGACGAGCTGAAGACGCAGCCGAGGGAAAAGCTGCTGGAGCACCGCTACGAAAAATTCCGCAAGATGGGTCAATTCTTCGCCAGCGCGTAGTGGATGAGGCGCGCTGGAACAATCCCAGCAAGCCGCGCGTAATACAGAATAGAGGCGGAGGTGTGCGATGTTTTGCGTGCATTGCGGGGCCGCGATGGAGCCGCAGCACCGCTTCTGCGCGGCCTGCGGCAAGCAAATTGGCGCGGGCGCGGCGCAACCTGCGGCGTCCTCCCAAGCGATAGCAACCCAGTCCAGCACGGCGCGGCACCTGCCGATTCTCGGCGTGCTGTGGGTGTTGCGCGGCAGCCTGCGTCTGCTGAGCTCGCTGGCGGCATTCTATGTGGGCGCGGCAATTCTGCCCTGGATGGCCGGTGAGTTTGGCTTCCCGATGGAGAGCTTCTGGAAAGGCTTTCTGCCGGGGATGATTGCGATTGGCGCGTGGCTCAACGCAGCGGTGGGCGCTGCCTCAATTGCGGCCGGCTATGGCCTTATGCAGCGCGAACCGTGGGGCCGCACGCTGGCGCTGGTGATGGCTTTTCTGGCGCTGCTTTCGGTGCCGTTCGGCACCGCGCTGGGGGTTTACACGCTGGTGGTGCTGCTGCCCGCGCGTTCTGAGGCAGAGTACCGGCAGCTTGCGCGCGCAGTGTGATGTAGCGGCGACCTTTAGGTCGCCGTTTGTCGGCGTCAACCTAATGTCCTGAGTCATAAGTTCGTTGAATATATTTCGGCTCCTCCTGCGTCTGATATACAGGGAGGTGCCGATGAGATTGGGAAGACCGATTCCGCCGTTGTGGTTGAGCCGCGAGGAGCGTGAGACCTTGCAGAACTG
>JBOGNS010000210.1:0-3658 GCA_050747305.1 Candidatus Acidiferrales bacterium
CTGTGGGCTAGACTCAAATTCGTCGCCTTCGCGCTGCTCGCCGCAGCCAGCGACGCCTTCGCGCAAGGCTGCTCGATGTGCTACTCCAGCGCCGCGCAACAAGACACTCAAGCGCAGCAAGCCCTCAACCTCGGCATCCTCGTCCTCTTTCTCCCGCCAGTCCTCCTCTTCGCCGGCGTTCTGTTCACCGCCTTCCGCCGCAGGCATCAATCCGACAGCGCGACAGACGCAACGGATTGACGATGATCTGTTGCGGTACTGCCTCCGTGCTGGCTTCCGGCCGTCCCCTCTGAAACCGACGCTACCGCCTCCTTCATGCGTGCAGGTCGCGGTGACGCTATCGCTGAACAGCCGACAAGTCGAACCTCAAAACCCATCGAGTGGGAGCGGAAGACGGTTGGGCAGTGAGTGCCCGCTTCAACTTTTCAGCCAAAGATTGAGGACTGTTCGATGTGTGGCGGGGGAAGTGTGCAGAAACAGGACGGCGGTTCACAAAGGTGGTCAAAACCACGATCACGGAACTAGCTGCGCGATTGCGGAATCGGCTGTGCGCTGCTCTACAACGACCCCACCCAAGTGACTGGCATAATAGGTCTTAATTAATCATAAATCTTAGCGTTTTGTGGCTGGAGAATTGCTGCCGCCAAACCAGTGGTCGTCCTGTGGGAACAAAGGCGCACCTGGTCCTCGCTTTACGCCGGGGGAGTGTCCGCAAATCCGGTTGCCCGCGAGTCTCATTCGCTTGTGCCTTGCAGTGCCCCACGAGGCCGCTAATCCAACTGTGGAGGAGTGGAATTTCTATGAGGAGGAATCTCGTTCGTTGTGCAGTGCTGGGCCTCCTGTTCGTTGGACTCGTTTCCAGTGCTGTGGCCCAAGTGCAGACGGGCCGCATCACCGGCACGGTCTTCGACCAGCAAGGCAACGTCGTGCCCGGCGCTGCCGTAATAGTACGCGACCAGCAGACGCAGGCTGTCTACAACGCAAAGACGAATCAACAGGGGTCATTCGTCGTGGCGGGTTTGCCCTTCGGAACCTACTCGGTGACCGTCGAGATGGGCGGATTTCGCACCTGGCGCAGCACAGACGTCACGGTGATCACCGCGCAGGATTCGATCGTCAAAGCCACGCTGGAGGTCGGCCAGCTCACCGAGGTCGTCACCGTCGAATCGAGCCAAGCGGTGATCAATACCACCACGCCCGAGCTCCAGACCGACATTGACCGCAAGCAGCTTCTCGACTTGCCGCTGGTAACCCGCAATCCGATGGACCTGGTCGGCCTGCAGGCCGGCGTAGCCTCGGCGTCCAACACGCGCAACGCCGTCTTCAACGGCCTGCGCGGGCGCACCAACAACATCACCCAAGACGGCATCAACGTGCAGGACAACTTCGTGCGTACCGGCGGCTTCTTCGCCATCAGCTCGCCCACCGTGGAAAACACCGGAGAGTTCAGCATCTCCACCGGCACGCTCAGCGCCAACTCCGGCGCCGGCGTCGGTCAGGTGCGCATCAGCACCCCGCGGGGGAGCAGCGAGTACCACGGCAGCCTGTTCTACTTCCACCGCAACGATGCGTTGAACGCCAACACCTTCTTCAATAACCTTACCGGTGCTCCCAAGGAGCGGGAGCGCGAGCATCGTTTCGGCGGCCGTTTTGCCGGACCGGTTCGTATCCCGTGGCTCTATGACGGGACCGACCGCAGCTTCTTCTTCTTCCGGTACGAAGGCTTCCGGGAAAACTTCTCTGCCACGCGCAACCGCACCGTGCTGACCAGCGACGCGCGGCAGGGGATGTTTACCTATACCGACAGCGGCGGTGTGCAGCAGACTGTGAATTTGTTTGACCCAGCCCTGTTCGGCACGGGCGCCACACCCCTGGCCATGAACGCTTTCACAACCTCGCTGATTAACTCCACGCCGCTGCCCAACAATACACTGAACGGCGATGGACCTAACACCGCCGGTTTCCGATTTAACATCGCCGGAACCGACAGCAACAACCGCTACACCGTTCGGCTGGACCACAAATTAATTGAAAGCGAATGGGGCACCCACTGGGTCGAATGGAGCTACAACTGGTCCGAGTTCAGCCTCTCGCCTGACTCTTTCAACGGCCTGGAGGCCCCCTTTCCGTCGGGTGTGGCCTTGCAGTGCATCGAGGCCATGTGCATCAATGCCTCGCAGAAGTCAGACCGCGGCGTGATGGCGGCGGCAGTGCACTCCACGTTTGGCGCGACCATGTTCAACGAGTTTCGCGCCGGCTACAACCGGGCTCCCGTGGGCTTCCTACGCGACGCCGCGTTCCCACGCGCCTTCCAGTTGGACTTCGCCTCGATCAGCAATCCGGAAATGAACTTCCTCAGCCAGGGGCGCATCACTCCAACTTACAACATCATTGACAACTTCTCGTGGGTGAAGGGAGACCACAACTTCGCTTGGGGTTTCCTCTACACCTCGACCTCCGGGCTCAGCTTTAATGATGCCGGCACTCTGTCGTTCATCAGTCTGGGCGACAACGCTTCGAACTCCACGGGTCTCGATTCCAACAATTTCCCCGGCGGCATCGGCACCAGCGCCTTCGGGCGGGCCGAAAACATCTACGCGGATTTGGTCGGGTTGCTGAGTGAAGTGGAGCAGACATTTAACGCCGACCCGGATAATGGCTTCGTGCCCGGACTGGGAAACGAGACATTTATCCGCGAGCGCGCATACAACTTTTACTTTAACGATTCATGGCGGATGTTCCCCACCCTCACGTTTAACTACGGCCTGCGCTGGGAAGTGGTGCCGGCGCCGGATGCTGTCAATCGCCGCGCGCTACTGCCGGTGGGCTTCCAAGACGCCATCTTCTTTGGCGGCGGGAGCCTTTTCCAGCCGAATCCAGCGATCACCTTTGCCGACATCCTGAACGGTACCGTGGCGCCGACCCAGCTTGACCTGGCGGGGTCCAGCAACGGCCAGCCGTTCTGGGATACGGACTGGAACAACTTCGCGCCTTCGCTCGGTATTGCCTGGCAGTTCATGGAGAAGACAGTCCTTCGCACCGGCTTCAGCGCCAGCTTCGTGCGTGACGGCATCACGCTGATCACCCAGCCGCTCGGCAGCAATGATGGCGTGGTGTTTGGCGGTGCGCTCGGCAACCCCACAGGCACACTGAACCCGGGGGCCGCGCCGACCGTCACACCGCCAACTTTCCAGCTTCCGGTCAGTCAGTTGGACAACTGGGTTGACAGCGGCGTGAACTCGGGCCTGTTCACATTTGACCCGAACCTCCGGACACCCTACGTGCTCCAATGGTCGCTCGGGATCGAGCGCGAGCTTTCGCCCAGCATGGGCCTCTCGGTGTTTTACGTCGGTAACCATGCCGTGAAACAGTATCGCGGAGTTGACTTCGGGCAGATCGACGTCCGGGGCAACGGGCTGCTGAATGAATTCCAGGCAGCACAGGCCAATCTGGCTTGCAACCGCGCCAATATGGCCGGGAGCCGGTTCGACAACCGGGGCTTTGCCTGCAACGTGGCCACGCCGGTTCTATCGGCGATGAACTTCAACCTCTTTACGAGTTCGACGTTTGTGAACCCGCTTGGATCCGGCCGCGGCGCACATCCGCCGGTGTGTTGTTCCTGCCGGAGCAGTTCGTGGTGCGCAGCACCGGCACGCAA
>JBOGNS010000211.1:0-12249 GCA_050747305.1 Candidatus Acidiferrales bacterium
CAGCAGGCTATCGAGAAACACCAGGGCGCGCTTGCGGTCACGCGCGGCCAGCATATCCGCAAGCTGCCACACCGAATAGCGCCGCTCGCCCGCGACCAGCGCGTCCACGTCGTCCAGCGTGATGCGACGGCTCTTGCCGGCGTAGGTTGCAAGCTTCTCGACTTCGGTGCGGATGCGCGCCAGTTCGCCATTCAGTGTGGTCGCCAGCTCCTCGGCGGCATCGGTGTCAATTTGCGCGCCGGCTTCGGCCGCCAGCTTGGTCACCAGCGGCTTGGAAGCCTCGACCATTGCGGCGCGCCGCTCATCGCCGTCCTGCACACCGGACAGTTCCACGCTGACCACAAGCGTTTTGTCGGCCAGCATTTTGGCGAGCTTCGTGCGCTGATCGAGCTTCGCCGCTTCCAGCACCATCACGGTGAAAGGCGCCGGGTTCTCCAGATACTCCGCCAGCCTCTTCACGGCCCTCTCGCGCGCATCGTCTCCTAAGTCATCGAGCGCATCCAAATCCTCGACAAAGACGACCTGCCGCGGCGCCAGCATGGGCAGTGTCTCCGCTTGCTGGAGCACGCGATCCAGCTTCGTCTCGCCCAGCGAAAAGCGCGACACGCCCCACTGCCGCGCATCTTCCGGCACATACGCTTCCATCAGCTTCGCGCGGCACATGTCGCGCAGGTACAGGTCTTCGCCGAGCAGAAACACCGCCGCCACCGGCTTGCCCTTGGCCAGCCGCGTCAGAAGCTGCTCGTGCGAAGAGGCCGGCATCAGAAGTTCTCCAGCAGCGCCGCCACGAAGGCCGACGCAAAGTCGTATGCTAGCCGGTCCAGCGCCGGGTTCTGCTCGTCGAAAAAGCTGGCCACGTCGGTAGACACCTCATACTCCTCGCGGAACACGTAGTTATCGTTTTGCCAGACGACTCGCTTGCTTCCCGCCTCCTCCAGGCGAACTTTGAGGCGCACCGTCACGAGTACTGTGGTTGCGCGGCCCGTGGCGGTGTCGAACAACACCGCGCTGGACTCTATGTTACTAACTTCGCCGCGCACTACCGCGTCGGCGCCCGCCGGATCGGCCACAATGCGGTACTTGCTCCGCGCCAGAAACTCGCGCACCACCGCTTCGGTTAGCCGCTGTTCGATGCGATAGCGCAACGTCTTGTTGGTGAGGGCGGGAACCGCGATGGTCGTCCACTGTTCCGGCAACCGGCTGCCGCGTCCTGCAACCCGATACCCGCACGACACGACGAGCATTACGCTACAGAAGCACAGGGCCACAAGCGTGGCGCCCCAAACGCCCTTTCTTGCTCTGCACCCCTGCGTCTCTGTGGCCAATCTAGGAAGCAAGCAGCGTCTCCGCAATGCTGACGGCGTTGGCCGCGGCCAGGCGCAGATTATCCGCCGCGCCCCACATCCAAAGCGAGGCGGGAAAATTGGCGTCGCGCTCGATCCGCCCCACCACAATCTGATCTTCGCCCGCCACTCTGACGTTATTCGGCTCTTCACCCGCTCCCGCCGCAATCTTCACGCCGGCCGCCTGCAACGCCGTTTCCAGGTCCGCCGGCTCTCGTGGCGCATCGAACTCAGCGAACGCACTGAACGCGTAGCCATGGAATACCGGCGCCTGCACCACTTGAATTGCCGGGAGGCGCGCCCTTCCTTCCAGATAAGCTGCTACGCTCGCGACGATTTCCGTCTTCACGCCTGCCAGCGTCTCCATGCCTTCGCTCCCGTAGCTGCCGAGCAAGTTGAAGGCAATCTGCGCGCCATACAGGTCCTGCGAGAGCGGCTGAAGCGAAAGCAAGTTCACCGTTTGCTTTTCCAACTCCTCGATGCCGGCCTGCCCGCGCTCCGACACCGGCTGGAACAATACAATCGCCAGCCGCGTCACGCCCATGGCGCGCACAGCGGCGGCTATCGTAGAGGCGATGATTACCGCCGCTGGGGGCGAATGATACAGCTTGCCCGCCGCCATGCGCGGTGTCGCCAGCGCACTGCGCAGCGCGGGTATCCACGAGATGAATCCTGGCTCGGTGCGCAACGCCCCGCTGAGGTCAATCACCGTCGCGCCCGCACCGGCTGCCTGCCGCCAATGCCGCAAGGTGAAAGCCGGCGAGCCGGTAAAAAACGCGAAGCGCACCCCGGCAAAGCTATCCTCATCCACGCTCCGGATCACCACCGGCTCGCCGCCGGCTTCTGTGAGCACGCCCTCCGCCACTTCATCGTCGAATAGCCGGAGATCCACCGGAGGAAAGCCGCTTTCCTCGATCACGCTGGCGACTTCCTTGCCGCGCAGCGAAGCGGCGCCGGCAATTGCGATACGAAGGGTAAGGGTCACAAGGTCATCCGGAGTATTTCGCGCGGCGCAGGTAGTGGCGCCCCAGGTGTTGGAGCAAGCCCGACAGCACGTAACCGCCCGCGAGCAAAAGCAAGGCATCCTCTGAAAACGCGAAGGCCGCCAGTCCCAGCAGCGCAATGAGGATCACCACGCGCGAGGTGCGGCGCTGGCGCAGGTTGATGTCCTTGAATGCGTAGTAGCGAATGGTGCTGGACATCAGCCACGCCAGCACTGCCACCAGCGCGATCCACGGAATCGCAAATCGCCAGTCATGAATCGGCTCCTTGAAGGAGTGCACCGTCGCCGCGATCATCCCCGCCGCCGCCGGCGTAGGCATGCCGACGAAATAGCGCATCTCGTGTCCCGGGGCCGAGCTTTGAATGTTGAAGCGCGCCAGCCGCCACGCTGCGCAAATCATGAACACGGCGGTGGCCAGCAACCCGGCCCAGTAGATATTGCGTTCCAGCCCGGGTTCGACACTGAAAAATTCCCGCACGCCCCAGGTGAAAGCGAGCAGCGCCGGCGCCACGCCGAAACTGATCACATCGGCCAGCGAATCGAACTGCTTGCCGAACTCGCTGGTGGTGCGGGTGGCCCGCGCGATGCGTCCATCGAGCGCGTCGAAGAGGATGGCCAAGCCGATGGCGCGCGCGGCGTAGTCAAAGCTTTGTGGCGTGCCGCGCAAGGTGGAAATCACCGCGTAGTAGCCCAGGGAGAGATTGCCCACGGTGAACAGCACCGGCAGCAGACTTACGCCGCGGCGCAAGCGATGGTTGCGCGGCTCCTCGGCGGCATGGTCGAACGCACTCACGCCTCGCGCCTCGCCGCCTTCGCGTTGCGCAGGCCACCCACGCTGCCTGCGCCGGCCACCACTCTCGCATCCCGCCAGCGAGCCAGTGTGCTGGAACCTGCGGCTACGAACTGCCCTTTGCGCACCACGATATCCGCCTCTGGCGGCAGCCACACATCCATGCGCGAGCCGAAGCGGATCATCCCGATGCGCTCCCCGGCGTCAACCGAATCGCCCGGCGCCTTCCAGCTCACCACGCGCCGCGCAATCCAGCCCGCAATCTGCTTGAAGGCCATTTCACCCCGTTCTGTTTCCAGGTAAAAGACGTTCTGCTCGTTTTCTTCCGAGGCGCGGGCGCGCATCGCGGCATGAAAACGCCCTCGCCGGTATTCGACTTTGCGGATGCGCCCGGCCGCCGGCGCGCGGTTCACATGCACATCCCACACGGAAAGAAAGATACTCACGCGCTTCCCCGGCCGTCCTTCAAAAGGCTCGTCCACGATCGCCGTCACCCGCCCGTCGGCCGGAGCAACCACGGCGTCGGGGTCGCCGGGCGGCGTGCGCTCCGGGTCGCGAAAGAAGAAGAGCACAAACGCTCCCAGAAAGATACAAATGCCGCCGGCCCAAACCGTCAGGCGGTAGTCCCAACCCAGAAGCAGCAGCGCCGCCCCAAGCAACAGCGGCGGCGCGGAAAAATTGTACGCCTCTTTGACCATTCGTGACCCAGCATTCCGATTCGCATTCGCGACGGCGACGGCCGAGGCATCAGCCGAACGCGCCGGTTCCCCAGTGCGCAGACAAAGGCGCGCCGTGCGCGCAGCCCCATATTCTACGCCAGAAACCGCGCATGACCGAAGGCTTCAGCGATGGACCATCTCGCGCTGGTGCGCCGAGACGAGCTTCTCCATCTCATCCTTCACGCGCAGCTTGCGTTTCTTCAGTTCGATTTCGAGGATTAGGTCCTCGGCATTCAGGTAGGGTTGCGTGGTTAGTTGTTCGAGTTGAATTTCATAGCGGGAGTGTTCTTGCACTAGGCGTTGAAACTCGGGACTGCTTGCCATCAGGTGTGCACGGGTTTCTTGAGGCAAGATGGGCATCGAGCTCCTCCTGATTGGGCGCGAATTCGCATGGCATTCAAAACCTATCACAGCTCCTGGGCCGCGGCCAAGCGGAAATCGAGTGAAAGTGGAAATTGCCTCCTTTGGCCCGATGGAGAGCTATCCCGCTAGCGCTCGCGCCAGTAACAGCGCAGCTTCCGCCGGCGCGGAGTAGTAGTTTTCGCGCCGCCCTGCCGCCTGGAACCCATGCCGCGCATAGAGCGCAATGGCGGCACGGTTGGATTCGCGCACCTCGAGGAACACGCGCTGCGCTCCCGCCGCCCGCGCCACCTCCAAAGCATGCCTCAGCAATCGGCTGCCGACGCCCGCCCGCCGCGACTGTGGAACAACGGCCATGTTAAGGATTTCCACCTCACCTGGTGCGCTGCGCATCACAAGGAACCCAGCCAACTCACCGCCGACCTCGCCGACCCACCCCTGTATGCCGCGAGCTTCCCCACCGACGAGCCGCTCGATATCGGCCGCCGGCCACTGCGCTGCTTCCGGACTCAGGAGAGCAATACTCCCCACCGCTCCCACGTCGTGAAGGGCGATGGACCGGATCGTCAGCCTTTCCACAGCAGCTCCGCGTCCGACCGCCGGATGTAGTTTGCATCCAGCGTTAACGCATCTACGGTTTCACCGCGCTGCGCCTTCAACCACGCCAGCCGCCCCACCGTCGGCGCCAGCATCGCGGGCACTTGCTGCACCGGCGAGCCTTGAAGGCGCGCGCTGGCGAGCGCTTCGGTCAGCACATGTGGAGTCGGCGAGGCAAACAGCACCCGGTCGTCCCCGACGCGCGTCGTTAGATCCCGCAGGAACTCTTCCGCGGTCATCACCACCTCGTCTCCGTGGCGCACCAGGCCCGCGGGCGTCCGCTGATAGAGCCCACCGTAGACCTGCCCGCGGCGCGCATCCATCACCGGCGCAACGTAGGACAGACCTCCTGGTCTGTCCGGTTCGCCCGCCTCAATCGCCCCAGGGGATTCCAATACCACTGTACCGCCAGCCAGCGCGGCCACCGCCTCCAGCCCGCTGACAGCGACCACCGGCCGCCCATGCACCTCGGCCCATCCCTTCACCGCTGTCAGGCCCACGCGTAGTCCGGTAAACGATCCCGGCCCAGCCACCACCCCAAACAGATCGATCTCCTTTATTTCCAGCGCCAACTCGCGCAGCAAGAAGTTCAACTGCCGAAACAGGCGCGATGAATAGGTTTCTTGCGCGTCTGTGCCAACTACGCCGATCAGCCGGTCTCCCTCCAGCACCGCAAGGCTGCCGCTGGGCGTGCTGGTATCCACTGCCAGAATCACCATGGGCTAGATTCTATGCCGGATATGGCCATCAGGAAAATCATCTACACCCTTGCTTTTCTCCTCATAAGGGAGTACACATAGAGAGAACGGTATGTGCCAGATGGGGACAACGCAAGTAGCGGTTCCATGCCGCAGTTCTTTTCGTGTTCACTTCACATTCCGCGGCGGTTTGGCCGGGCCTCGATTGCGCCCGCAGGGGGAAATGACTCTAAAGTCGGGACTTTGAGCTTTGCTCAAAAACAAGCTGGTACCTACCGGGGGATAGGACGAACTATGGATTTCAAACTAGGGGATAAGGTTGTATATCCGAACCACGGTGTAGGGATTATCGAGCAAATCAGCTTTAATGGCGTTGCAGGAAGGCCCGAAAAGCAATACGTACTACGAATTGCAGCCAACAACCTGCGCGTGACGGTGCCGCAAAGCAATGTCACTTCGGTCGGGCTGCGGCCCATCATCCGCTCCGGGGAAGCCAGCAAGGTGCTCAGCTTTCTCGAGGCCGGCAAGTTTAATTCCCACCACGACTGGAAGTACCGCTTCAAGGAAAACTCCGAGCGCATGCGCACCGGCTCCCTTCTGGAAGTGGCTGTCGTGCTCAAGAGCCTGCTGGCGCTCGCTCGCAGCAAGCCGCTCTCCTTCCGCGAGAAGAAGATGCTGGAGCGGGCCAAGCACTTGCTGGTCAGCGAACTAGCCACCGCTCGCAACGCCAGCCATGAATCGATCGAGGGTTCGCTGAACCGCGCGCTGGCTAAAGCCAAGCTGCAACTGCCGGAATTCTCAGACGAAGCCGACGCTTAAGGTAGCACAGGCTTTCTAGCCTGTGCGCCCTTACTGCATATTTTGGTCTTGCGGCACGCAAGCGGGCTGGCCGTGCCATCACAAACTCTGCCCTGCCATTCCAGGCCTCGACTCGCGTCGTCTGCCGCGTCTTTTCAACCCGCACAGGCGAGAAAGCCTGTGCTACCTACCGCGTTGACGATTCCCGTTGCTTCCGCTAGGATTACTCTGGGGCGGTTAGCTCAGCGGTTAGAGCGTCCGGTTTACACCCGGAAGGTCGTCCGTTCAAATCGGACACTGCCCACCAGCCGTGATACTTACCCCGGCGGGGACGTAGTTCAGCCCGGTTTAGAACGCTGCCCTGTCACGGCAGAGGTCGCGGGTTCGAATCCCGTCGTCCCCGCCATTTCCTAACGCTCCGTCGCGCTGCGCTCCGCCGGGATGCCTTTGCAGTTGCCGAGGCGCCTCCACGTGCCTATGCTCCATTGTGTGGGGAAATGAACCGCTCAGAGGAACTCACATCGCTCGCGCAACGCATCGTTACTTGCCGGCAATGCCCCCGCCTGGTTGAGCATCGCGAGAGTGTCGCGCGCACGCGCCGCCGCGCCTTTCGCGACTGGCAGTATTGGGGACGCCCGGTACCCAGCTTCGGCGATCCCCGCGCCGAACTATTCGTCGTGGGCCTTGCGCCCGCCGCTCATGGCGGAAACCGCACCGGGCGCATTTTCACCGGTGATCGCTCCGGCGATTTCCTCTATGCGATGCTGCACCGCGCCGGATTCGCGAATCAACCCACGTCCACGCACCGCGACGACGGTCTACGCTTGGCGGGCGCCTACGTCACCGCCGCTGTACGCTGCGCCCCACCGGACAACAAGCCGTCGCCGCAGGAAATCCTCAACTGCCGGCCATTCCTCGAAGCCGAACTCAACATCCTCCGGCCGCGCGCGGTACTCGCGCTGGGAAAAATCGCCTTCGACGCATACCTGCGCCTGCTCCAACAGCGCGGCGACATTTCACGCACCGTTGCATATCCGTTTGCGCACGGGGCATGCGTGCAGTTGCCTGGCAATCTCCCGCGTCTCTTCGCCTCCTACCATCCCAGCCAGCGGAACACGCAAACCGGCCTCCTCACTCCTGCCATGTTCATGAGTGTCCTGCGCAAGATTCGCCGTTTCCTCGATACGCGCTGACCGTTCTGGAGTGCGGCGGCTTGCCGCCGTTCTCAACTGCGGGAGCTTGCTCCCGCAGTCTTGCTTGTGGGCGGTGACGTCGGCGGAACCGTAGGGGGGAACAAGGTCGGTCCGGGCAAGTTCACTCGCCGGACCGTGTCTTTGTGGAAGTGGGATGGTTGCGCTTAGTGGCGGGAGCAAGCTCCCGCCGGGAAGAACGGCGGCAAGCCGCCGCACTCCATACTTTCGAACACTGCCGCTATGCGCGCGCCGCTCGCAGACTGTCGCGGCAGGCTGCGATGGTGCGGTCAATATCTTCGTCGGTGTGCGCGGCGGAGACGAACCACGCCTCGAATTGTGATGGTGGCAGCAGAATGCCGCGCCGTAGCATCTCGTGGAAGAATCGCGCGAACTGCTGCGCATTGCTTCGCTTCGCGGCTGAATAGTCTGTCACCGGCGACGCGTTGAAAAAAAGCGTCAGCAGCGAACCGACAGCATTCACCTGACGCGCCACGCCTGTCTCGCCGACCGCGGCGCGCAACCCTTCTGCCAGCCGTGCCGCTTTCTGCGCCAGCGCTTCGTAAAAGCCGCGCGTCTTCAACTGGCGCAATGTTTCAATCCCGGCGCGCATGGCCAGCGGATTACCAGCCAGCGTGCCCGCCTGATACATTGGGCCCAGCGGCGCCACCATTTGCATGATGTCGCGACGGCCGCCGTAAGCGCCTACAGGCAACCCGCCGCCGATAATTTTTCCCAGCGTGGTCAGGTCGGGCCCCACACCGTACACCGCTTGTGCGCCACCATACCCAAGCCGGAAGCCGGTGATCACTTCGTCGAAAATAAGTAGCGCCCCGTGCTCGCGGGTCAGCTCGCGCAACGCCTGCAAGAATCCGCTTGCGGGCGGCAATACGCCCATGTTGGCCGCTACCGGCTCGACGATCACTGCCGCGATTTCGCTGCCGTGCTCCGCGAATATCTTTTCCACCGCTGCCGCATTGTTGTACGGTGCGTTGATCGTCAGCCGCGCCAGCTCATCCGGCACGCCGGGACTGGCGGCGATGCCCAACGTCGCCAGGCCCGACCCGGCCTGCGAGAGAAAACTATCGCCGTGGCCGTGATAGCAGCCCTCGAATTTCAGGATCAGGTTGCGCTTCGTGAATGCGCGGGCCAGCCGCACCGCGCTCATCGTCGCTTCTGTGCCCGAGCACACGAAGCGCACCATTTCCACCGAGGGCATTGCTTCGCAGATCAGGCGCGCCAACTCGACCTCCAGCGGGCTGCTCATCCCGTAGCTCGTACCCTTCCCTGCCTGCTCGCGAATCGCTTCGGTTACCGCCGGGTGCGCGTGGCCGAGGATCATCGGCCCCCACGAGCCGATGTAGTCGAGGTAGCGCTTGCCATCCGCATCGTAGAGATAAGCGCCCTCGGCCCGCTCGATCACCAGCGGAGTGCCACCTACCGCTTTGAAGGCGCGCACCGGGCTATTCACGCCGCCCACCAGCAACTGCTCCGCCTCGCGATAGAGCGATTCGGATCGTGAAGTCTGTTTGGATTGGAGAGTCACAGGAAGTCTGGCTCAGCAGCGCGCCAGCCAGCGCGCCACGTCTTTGGCATGGTAAGTAAGGATCACGCTGGCGCCCGCGCGCTGAATGCCGGTGAGAATTTCTAGCACCACGCGCTTTTCGTCCAGCCAGCCATTGCGCGCGGCGGCCTTCACCATGGCGTATTCGCCGCTCACGTTGTAGGCGGCTACCGGCACTTCAAACTTCTCGCGCACCGCGTGAATCACATCCAGATACGGCAGCGCGGGCTTCACCATCACCATGTCCGCGCCTTCTTCCAAATCGAGCGCCACCTCGCGCAACGCCTCGCGCGCATTGGCCGGATCCATTTGGTAGCTGCGGCGGTCGCCGAACTGCGGCGCCGATTGTGCCGCCTCGCGAAACGGCCCGTAGAATCCTGAACAATATTTCGCCGCGTAGGAAAGAATCGCTACGTCTTCGAAACTATGCTCATCCAGCTTGCGCCGAATCGCGCCCACGCGGCCGTCCATCATGTCCGATGGCGCAACCATGTCCGCCCCGGCCCGCGCATGCGAGAGCGCCGCATCGGCCAAGATTTGCAGCGTGGGGTCGTTCAGTATCCGGTCGCCTTCGATTACGCCACAGTGCCCGTGATCGGTGTACTCGCAGAGACATACGTCGGTGATGATCAGCAGCTTCAGCTTCGCCGCGCGAATCGCCTCAATCGCGCGCTGCACCACGCCGCTGGCTGCCGCTGCTTCTGACCCGCGAGCGTCCTTCTGCTCCGGCAGGCCAAACAGAATCACGCCGGGAATGCCCAGTTGCTCGACCTCGCGGCACTCTTCCAGCAACGTATCCACCGACTGCTGAAAGCAGCTAGGCATCGACGACACTTCATTGCGCA
The DNA here is from genome assembly GCA_050747305.1 of Candidatus Acidiferrales bacterium. Classification (GTDB taxonomy): domain Bacteria; phylum Acidobacteriota; class Terriglobia; order Acidiferrales; family UBA7541; genus JBOGNS01. Next base: position 9,908 of record JBOGNS010000211.1, read on the forward strand.
CGCCGCTGCCGGGGCACACGAACATCGGATAGATCAGCCCGTCCGCGGTGAGCCGTGTTTCGCGCACCAATCCGCGTATCGCCTCGGTGCGGCGCAACCGCCGCGGCCGTTGTGCAGGGAAACTCATCGCGCTGCCGCTCCAGATTTCACGCGCTGTTGCTCGAAGTAGTCCGCAATGGCCGCGGCCAGGCCCGCCGCGCTCGGCTCTTTGGCCGTAATGCGCACCGTTAACCCGGCTTCGCGAATCGCCTCCGCCGTCACCGGCCCGATGGCCGCGACCGCAGCACGCTCGCCGATGCGGCGCAACTCAGCCGTTCCCAGCGCGTCCGCCATCGAATCGAACGCGGACGGGCTCGCAAACACGATGGCGTCAACCTCGCCAGAGCGAATTTCTTCCAGTTGGCCGCTCTCCGCCAGCGGCGCATCGAGCGTGCGGTATGCCACTACTTCGGTTACCTCTGCTCCCGCCGCTCGCAAGGCACTCGGCAGCTCCGGGCGCGCGCGGTCGCTCCGTGGGAGCAGTACGCTGCGCCCAGTGAGCCGGTCGCTCAACTCTTTCGCCAGCGCCTCGCCGCTCGACCGGCTGGCCACGTAAGTTACATCGAAACCTGCCGCCCTGCTGGTGGCCGCAGTCGCCTCGCCCACTGCCGCGATTTTCGGCGCCACGGCGCGCAGCGTCGCCACACTGAGACCCAATTCGACGATTCGGCTCGCGACGAAGCGGACCGTGTTCTGGCTCGTGAAAATGAGCCAGTCGAACGACGACAGACTTCGCAAGCCTTCATCCAGGCGCGTGGAATCAAGTGGCGCCTCAAAGCGCACAGACGGCGCATGCAGCACTTCCGCTCCTAATTCTTCCAGTCGCTTGACCAATTCCTCCGCCTGTTCGATCGCGCGCGTGACCACCACGCGTTTGCCCGCCAGTAGGCCCGCGTCACGCATCACCGGCCGCCCTTCTTGCCCGCGCCAGAATTCCCTCGGCGCCTTTCGACAGGAGCATCGCGCCCAGCCTTTGTCCTAAATTCTCCGGCTGGCTGGTCGCGCCGTCCAATACATCGCGCACTACTTGCCGGCCGTCGAGGGAAGCCACGCAACCCTCAACGAGCAAGCGATTGCCATCCACCGTCGCCAGCGCGCCCAGCGGCGCCTGACAGCCTCCCTCTAAGAATGCCAGGAGCGCGCGCTCGGTCTCGATTGCCAGGCGCGTCTCCCGATGGTCCAACCGCGCTACCGCCGCGCACGCCGCTTCGTCCGATGCGCGCGTCTCCACGCCGATAGCTCCCTGCCCTACGGCCGGCAGACAAGTATCCGTGGGGATCACCTCGCTAATTCTGTGCGACAGGCCCAGCCGGTCGAGCCCGGCGCGTGCCAGCACAATCGCGTCGTATGCGCCCGAGTCGAGCTTGCGCAGGCGGGTGTCCACGTTGCCGCGCAAGTCCGCGAAGTCCAAGTCCGGCCGCGCTGCGCGCAACTGTGCCTGCCGCCGCACACTACTGGTGCCTACCCGCGCGCCTTTCGCCAAGTCCCGCAGGCCAGCGCCGCTGCGTGACACCACCGCGTCGCGCGGGTCATGCCGCCGGCAGATCGCAGGGAATGCCAGGCCCCTAGGAATCGCCGTCGGCACGTCTTTCATGCTGTGGACTGCCATATCCACGCGCCCATCCAGCAGCGCATCTTCCAGCTCCTTGATGAAAACACCTTTCACGCCAATGCCCGGGATTGGCGCATCGGGCGCCGCATCGCCGGTGGTCTTGATAATGACAATTTCGCTCGCGATCCCGGCGTGCTCCAGCTCGCGCCGCACAAAGGTCGCCTGCCACAGCGCCAGCGCGCTGCCGCGCGAACCGATGCGCAGCGGCTTCACCGCTTCTCCGCCGCCAGCGCGATCATTTCGCGCACCGCGCGCAACTCCGGCGCTTCCCCGCGCAGCAGCCGCGACTCCTCCGCGGGTCCCATCGGCTCTTGCAGGATTCGATCCACCAGGGCTTCCAGTTCGCGCGCAGCCCGGCGGCGGGCTTCAGGACTCAAATCGCTAATCTGATCCAGCCGCTCGCGCAACATCACTGCGCGCTCGTGCTGCACCTTTTCCCGTAATGCGAGCACCAAATCAATCAAATCCACGCCGGCCATCCACATGCGGAACTTGGCTACGTGCTCGGCGACAATCGCCTCCGCACGCGGAATTTCATCCTGCCGCGCGCGCTTGTTCTGCTCGACAATCCCCGCGAGGTCATCGAGGTTGTAGAGGTAAACGTTGTACAGCTCACGCACCTCCGGCTCCACGTTGCGCGGCACGCCCAAGTCCACGACGAACAACTCGCGATTCCCGCGCGCTTCCATCG
>JBOGNS010000212.1:0-10759 GCA_050747305.1 Candidatus Acidiferrales bacterium
ACATCGACATCCGCATCGAGAACAACACGCTCAGCATCCGTGGCGAGCGCAAATTCGAGAAGAAAGTGTCGGAGGAGAATTACCTGCGCGTGGAGCGCGCCTACGGCTCTTTCAGCCGCAGCTTTGCGCTGCCCAACACGGTGAATGCCGAGCAGATCAACGCCGAATACCGTAACGGCGTTCTGACCGTGACCCTGCCGAAGCGCGAGGAAGCGAAGCCGCGGCAGATTAAGGTCACCGCAAGCAACGGGAAGGCGTAAACTACTCCGCAGGGGGCCGGAGGCCGTTTCGGATTCGGCCCCTGCTGTGTCTGCCGCCGCGAAACCGACGTGAACCGGGGAAAGGATCATGCGTTACGACAAACTAACCATCAAAGCGCAAGAGGCGCTGCAAGCCGCGCAAGAGATCGCGGCGCAACGCGACCACCAGCAGATCGAGCCGCTGCACCTGCTGGCTGCGCTGCTCCAGCAGCGTGAAGGTATCGTCCCGCCTTTGCTCGCACGCCTCGGCGCACGCCCAGACGTTCTCACCACCGAGCTCGAACAAAAGCTTGATCAGCTCCCGCGCGTCAGCGGCATTTCGCAGCAGTATTTAAGCCCCGCCTCCAACGAAATTCTCAAGCAAGCTTTTGACGAAGCCGGAAAATTTCGCGACGAATACGTCTCCACCGAGCACCTCCTGCTGGCGATTGCGGCCCGCCAAGGCGATGCCGCGGAGGAGTTGCTGCGCCGCAGCGGCGCCGGCCACGACGCCATCCTGCACGCCCTTGCGTCGTTGCGCGGCACGCAGCGCGTTACGTCTCCCACGCCGGAAGCCACCTACCGCGCGCTCGAGCAATACACGCGTGACCTCACCGATTTGGCGCGCCGTGGCAAGCTCGACCCGGTGATCGGCCGCGACGACGAAATCCGTCGCGTGATGCAAATCCTCGCTCGCCGCACCAAGAATAATCCTGTGCTCATCGGCGAGCCCGGCGTGGGCAAGACGGCCATCGTGGAAGGCTTGGCGCAGCGCATCGTGCACGGCGACGTCCCGGAAGTGCTCAAGCCCAAGCGCATCGTGGCGCTGGATTTAGCCGCGATGGTCGCCGGCACCAAATATCGCGGCGAATTCGAAGACCGCCTCAAGGCCGTGCTGAAAGAGATCGGCGAAGCCGAAGGCCAGATCATCTTGTTCATCGACGAGCTGCACACGCTGGTCGGCGCCGGCGCCGCCGAAGGCGCGATGGACGCTTCCAACATGCTGAAGCCTGCTCTCGCGCGAGGCGAGCTGCGCGCCATCGGCGCCACCACGCTCAACGAATATCGCAAGCACATCGAAAAGGACCCCGCGCTCGAGCGCCGATTCCAACCCGTATTAGTCGGCGAGCCTTCGCTGGAAGACACTATCGCCATCCTGCGCGGTTTGAAGGAACGCTACGAAGTGCATCACGGCGTGCGCATCAAGGACGCGGCCATCGTCGCCGCTGCTACGCTTTCGCACCGCTACATTTCCGACCGCTTCCTGCCGGACAAGGCCATCGACCTGATTGACGAAGCTGCCGCCAGCCTGCGCATGGAAATCGACTCCATGCCCGTCGAGCTGGACGAAATCGAACGGCGCATTATGCAGCTCGAAATCGAGCTCGAGGCGCTGCGCAAAGAAGATGACGCGCACTCCCGCGAGCGCCGCAAGCAAATCGAATCGCAACTGGCCGGCCTCCGCGAGCAGTCCGGCGCCTTGAAGGCGCACTGGCAGAACGAAAAGGAAGCCATCTCCGGCCTGCGCAAGCTGAAGGAACAGATCGAGCAACTCAAGATTGAAGAGCAGCGCCACGAGCGCGCCGGCGAACTCGCTAAAGTCGCGGAGATTCGCTACGGCAAGCTGGCCGCCGCGGAACGCGAACTGGCCGCCGCACAGGATAAGCTCGCCTCACTGCAAAAAGACCAGCGCATGCTGAAAGAAGAGGTGGACGAGGAAGACATCGCGCGCATCGTCAGCAAATGGACGGGCATCCCCGTCGGCAAGTTGCTGGAAGGCGAAGTGCAAAAGCTGGTGCACATGGAAGAGCGGCTGCGGCTGCGTGTGGTCGGCCAGGATGAAGCGCTTACGCACGTGGCCGACGCCATTCGCCGCAGCCGCGCAGGGCTGGCCGACCCGCGCCGCCCCATCGGCTCCTTCATTTTCATGGGCCCCACCGGCGTGGGCAAGACAGAGTTGGCGCGCGCGCTGGCGGAATTTCTCTTCGACGACGAGCACGCCATGGTGCGCCTCGACATGTCCGAGTATGGCGAGCGCCACGCCGTAGCGCGCATGATCGGCGCCCCGCCGGGCTACGTCGGTTACGAAGAAGGCGGGCAGCTCACCGAGCATGTGCGCCGCCGTCCCTATTCCGTGGTACTTTTCGACGAAATCGAGAAGGCGCATCCCGATGTATTCAACATCCTGCTGCAAATCCTCGAAGACGGCCGCCTCACCGACGGCAAGGGCCGCACCGTGGACTTCCGCAACGTGGTGGTGGTGATGACCAGCAACATCGCGTCGACCGCGATCTTCGACTTGGCCGGGAAAGATACCGAGCAAATGCGCGCCCGCGCCATGGAAGCGTTGCGCGCCACCTTCCGCCCGGAGTTTCTCAACCGCGTGGACGACATCATCATCTTCCGGCCGCTCGACGAAAAGGCGCTGGCGCGAATCGTGGACCTGCAACTGGCGCACGTCGCGCGGCTGCTCGAAGGGCGCAACGTCACCATCGAGCTCACCAAAGGCGCTCGCGAACTGCTCTATCGCGAAGGCTCCGACCCGGCCTATGGCGCGCGCCCCATGAAGCGCGCGATCCAGCGGCTGATTCAGGACCCACTCGCCATGCAGATCCTCGAAGGCGAAGTCTTGCCGGGCGACAAAGTGATTGTGGATGCGGACCGCGGCGGCAAGGAAATGAAGTTCAATCGCGCGCCGAAAGCCGCGGCCGCGAGTTGAAGGCGGATCCTCGCGCCGGGCGCTTTTGACCGCGCAAGGATTGCCATCTAAAATGCAGAATGGGATGAGGCACAGAAGCCGATGAACACATTCAAGACTGCACTGCTGCTTACAGGGCTGACTCTTCTGCTGATCTTCGGCGGCGCGGCCATCGCCGGCGAACGCGGGATGCAGTTCGCCTTGATCATTGCCGTGGTAATGAACGGCGCGGCCTACTTTTTCTCCGACAAAATTGCGCTGGCCATGAGCGGCGCCAAGCCGGTCACCCGCGAGCAGGCCCCGCGCCTCTACGCCATCGCCGAGCGCCTGTGCGGACAGGCCGGCCTGCCGTTGCCGAAGCTCTACGTGATCCCGCAGCCGGCGCCCAACGCCTTCGCCACCGGCCGCAACCCCAGCAACGCGTCGGTGGCCGTGACCGCCGGCTTGATGGAGCTGATGAACGAAGAAGAAGTCGAAGGCGTGATCGCCCACGAACTGGGCCACGTGCGCAACTACGACATCCTGATCGCCTCGGTGGCAGCCACGCTGGCCGGCGCCATCACCATGCTCGCCAGCATGGGTCGCTTCGCGCTGCTGTTTGGCGGATACGGACGCGGCGACGACCGCGGCGGCGGCAACGCGCTCGGCGCAATCCTGATGCTGTTTCTCGCGCCCATTGCCGCGGTGCTGGTGCAATTGGCCATTTCACGCCAGCGGGAGTACGCGGCGGATGCCGCCGCAGCGCGCATGGTCGGCCACCCATTCGGCTTGGTCAAAGCGTTGGAGAAACTCGGCACCTACAACAAACGCATTCCCATGGACGTGGCCCCCGCCACCGCCTCGCTCTTCATCGTCGCCCCGCTCGGCGCCGGCGGCACCTTCATGAGCCTGTTCAGCACCCACCCGCCTCTGGAGAAGCGCATCGCAGCCCTGCGCAACCTCGTGGTCACCCGCTAGCTCCACCGCACGAGTCACCGAGTCACGAGCCACAGTCACCACGAAGGCGGACCCACGCGCCGCCTAGCCCTCTACCTCGCCTGGTCGGATTTCCACAGGAGGGCCTCTTCCAACATTAAAAATCCTTGACATACCTTTCGATCGGATGATTAGGCTACCGCCGCGTAACCGCTAAAGAAAAGGAGCGTTCCCATGCGCCGCCTGCTCCGCCGACCCCTCGCGTTACTCTGTGTTCTTCTTCTGGCCTCAGCCGACTTCGCTTCCTGCGGCAGCCGCGTCTCCGCAGCAAAGCTCCGTCGTTCACGACTCCGCTTCCCCCGACTGCGTCTCCGCCGGAAAGCTTCGACACATACGCACCGCCACCTCCTCCTCGGCCACCGCCGGAACCGGATCCCGATCCGGGCCCTGGGCCCGGTCCGATCATTCAAGCAGCCGCTAGCGGGAGCAAGACCAGGAACTGACTATGCGCCCTAGACGTAACCGACGCTGGCCGCTGAACGCCATGGTGGCGGCGTTCACCTTTGCGTGCGCGTTGAGCTTTCAGGGACAAGATCAATCGCCCGACGCGGTTGTGGCTTTTGTCGAAGGCCGCAAGATAACCTACAAAGACATCCGCATGCCGGATGAAAGCCTGAGACTCAAATATAGACTCATCCACGGGAAGTTCCCTGAATCCCGAGCCGAAGAGGATAAGCTTGCTCTCCTTTCGGAGAAAACCGAGAAAGAGCTTCTGACAAGCAAAATGAAATCAATCATCAGGCAGGATCAGATCGCGAGGTTCGGTATCGTGGTCACGAAAGAAGAAATGGCCGAGCGCAAGCGCGCCTTGCTTGAGGGAATTGACTTGGGCAGCGAGCTGGCGAAGGAGCAGGAGCGCATTACATTCCTGCTCCAGGCCCTGACGGCCGTGATGCGAAACGAAATGAGTGGGAAAGAGGCGTATGAAAGATATCTCTCCGACCATTTTTCGTACGAGGAATGGCTAGCCCACAAGCAGTATTACAACACACCGAAGCGCATTGCCATGCTCGAAGGGCTGCTAAAGATGACTCCCGAGGATTTGCGGAAGCCTGACGTGGGTACACGCGCATGGGTCGAGGGAGAGAAGCTGAACGAGAAAATCGACGCGGAACTCGCCCAGACCGATGCCGAATTCGCTGAATACCTAGGAGCCCGGCGCACCAACGACGTTGAAACCGCTCAGAAGATTGAAGGGACGAACCCCAACTACCTCCAGGCAAAGCGCGCCGAATGGTGGCGACAACGATACGCAGAGGCCAACATCCAAATCCTCGACAAGAAATACGCTGACGTGCTGCAACGCCTCGTGAGTCCGGTCGCGAGTCCGGCATCCGCAGGCACGCCGATTGACCCCTTGGCAAGGCTGGCGTATTTTTCAATTCTGCTGACAGGGGGATGCTCATGCTTCGACCGATGCTCGTGTTCCGACCGGGTGGCGGTTTTTCTGGCGGCTTGATTTTTGCTGGACTGTTGCTCATCAGCGCGCACGGGTTGCTGGCTCAGGATCCCAAGGTCCTTGAACCGGAGCTGCTTGGTGCGGTCTACTACCTCGATTCCGACAAGGGTCAGCTCATCCTTTTGGAGCGGCAGCCGGCGCGGCAAGCCACCAACGGCGCTGGGTTCTTTTTCGGGCAGTATAAGCGGCGCATCAAAGTGGCCGGCGCAAAATCGCCTATCCGGTTTCCCCAGGGCCAGACACTCGGATTTGTGGTGAGCAGCGGTGACTTGCAGTTGTATCCGCTGGAGTCCAAGAAGGATCGGCGCGAAGTGGTCATCAGCAAGACCACCGTTTATTTTGTGACCAGCCGCGCGCGCAGCCAGTTCGCCGAAAAAATGCTGGACGTGAAGCGCTACGGCGCCAGCATGAAAGTCAGCCCCAGCGAACCGCTTCCTGCCGGCGAATACGGCTTCTACATCAATGGCGAAATGTTCTGTTTCGCCGTGGATCCCGCCACCCCAAAGTAAGCGTAGAGCTTGCAAGAGTGATGTTGCCCACCGTGACCGTGACTGGCACAGTTGAATGAGTTTCTGTCAGCAGACATTACTATGAGACGATTTGCTGTCCGCTGCATGGTGATGGTTCTCACGCACGAGTCACGAGTCACCAGTCACGAGTCACGTCGCCTACAGTTTCAGCCAGCAAAACTCTTTCGTGATGGGCGTTTGGTTCATGATTACGCCGCGCTCTTTGGCTACGCGGACGCAATTGGAGTGGTTGTAGCCGTAGCCGCCTTCCAGGTTGTAGAGGCCCGGCTCGTTCGAGAAGGTCATGTTTTCTTCGAGCACCGTATCATCGCCCAGCGAAATATACGGCGCCTGGTGGCCTTCCATGCCTTGCCCGTGGGCTGGACGGTGATAGACGTACTTCTCCACGCCCGCCTTTTTCGCGATGCTGAGCACGGCAGCGGCGACATCCTGGCACTTTGACCCAGCTTTGCACAGTTCGGCCTGGCGGAGGGTCATTTCGGTGTGAACGTCCCACAGCTTGCGCTGCAAGTCGTCCATCGGCGCGATGTGCAGCGCGCGGTAGCCTTCCCCGCCGTAGCCGCCGATGCGAATCACGCTGGAAATCTGCACCGCCTGCCCTTTGGCCAGCCGGTTGTAGAAAAATTGGTTGGGATGCGGATAGGCCGTAGCCACACCGGCGCGGCAGTTGAAGTCCGGATCAATTCCTACCGCTTTGTGCGCGCGCCCATCCACTTCTTCGCCCATCGCGGCCATCAGCGTGCGCACGCCAAACTCCTCAGTTGCCTGCCGCACGTCGAAATCGGTTATCGACGTGCCGTGCTCGGCGATAAAGCCGCGCGCGAACTGCAACATCGCATCATGCAGATCAATCGCTTTCTGGATGAGCGCAATCTCCTCCGCAGTCTTCACTTGTCGCATGGCCAGCAAATCTTTCGATAGATCCTTCAGGCTGGCCTCCGGCAGCGCATCCTTGAACTTTTTCTCCACCGACACGGTCGGCTCGCGGTCAATTCCCATCTTGGCGCTGCCGAAACCGCGCTTCGCCAAGCCCTTCAGCATCCAGACGAACAAATCTTCGCGTTTGCCGGCGTCCCAGGTGTGCGCGCTGTAGCCGCCCGCGTGCGGAAAATCGAAATACCACTCGAAGTCTTTCACCCACCAGCTCGTCGCCATGTCGCGATCGAGGCCGGGGATGAATCCAACCGGGTCGCCTTTGGCAGGCACAAAGAGAAAGTTCGGGCGCTCCGTCTCAGTCAAAAAAATTCCGGAGAGATAGTTTCTGTTCAGCACATCGGCGACGATCACCCCATCGAGCTTGTCGCCCGCGAGCCGGCGTTGCAACCGCCGCACTGCATCTCGATACCAAGCCTCGCTCAACCGGAACGGCGGCTTCAGCGACGGCACATTGCCCGGCGTGATGGTGGCTGTCGAGCGTTGTGCGCGGACGCTCTGGGCGGCTGCTGCGGCCACTCCCAACGAGCCTAGAAAAAAGCGGCGTGTAAGCATCGCAGGTCTCCTTTTTGGATTCGCGCGGTTCGCGCGAAGGCGCCGATTCTATCGCGTTCCGATGCGCATCGGGTATTCCCGGCAGCGACGGCTGGAAGATTCCGCACGTACCCGTAAAGATTTGTGGTACTAGTACCAAGACTTCGCCTCAGCGAAGTGAACCTCTATCCCTACTTAAAGCCCAGGAGAAACAATAACTTACGCCAACAATCGCTCGGGCGGCGCTATGGCGGCATGGATGCTCTCGACTCTGGTGCGAGGATTGTGAAGAGGAGCAAAAATGTTTGAGCAAGACCACCAAGTAACCACCGAAAGCGGAACGCCGCGCTGGATTGGGCTGGCGCTGGCGGTTCTGGCAGTGTTGTCGATAGCATCCCTGAGCTTTGGCTGGGCCGCATGGAGTTCAGCCAAACAGAGCCGTGTGACCAACCAGGACTTGATCGAGCAGATCCGCGCCTACCAAGAAAGCTACACCGTGCTTGGCAAGCGGCTGGAACGAGCCGAATCCACCAACGCCGACTTGCAGGCCGACGTCGGCGTGGTAACCGACAAGCTGAAGCTCACGCGGGGCGAGCTTTCGCACGCCCGGAAGCAGATTCGCGAGGAATACGCGAAGCAGCTTGGCGAAATGGAGAGCGCGGTCCGCGCCGAGCTGGCTGAAAAGGCCAGCGCCGAGGACTTGACTTCGCTCAATAGCGACGTCACCGGCGTACGCAGCGATCTGGAAGACACCAAGAAGAATCTCGGCATGGCGCGCGGCGAGCTGGGCACGCTGATCGCCCGCAACCATGAGGAGATCGACCAGCTTCGCCGCATCGGCGAGCGCGACTATTTCGAGTTCACCCTCGACAAGAAGGGCAAACGCGAAAAACTCGGCAACGTAACCATCGAGCTTCGCGGCACCAACGCCAAGAAGAACCACTTCACTGTCGCGCTCTACGTCGACGACATCCGGCTGGAAAAGAAGAATCGCTCCGTCAACGAGCCGATCTACTTCTACACGCGCAGTGCCCGCCAGCCGCTGGAACTCGTCATCAACCAGGTTGGCAAAAACAAAGTCGCCGGCTATCTCAGCGCTCCCAAGTCGGCGGCGCAGATTGCCAGCAAGAGTGGCAAGTAAGTGTACGCAGGGACCGGCCGGAAGCGGCCAGGGGAAGCCCGGCTTCCCTTGGCCTCTTCACCGTTCGCAGGCGACAAGCAGACGTAGGCGAGTCATTGACTATAGACATCCATTGACATCCCTGTCAGAATCATGGCTCTCAAGTTCCGGGGGAATGCGGTACCGGGGAATCTCGCTGGAGGAAAACAGACACATGATAAAGAGAATCGCTCTGGGCGCGCTTGCGCTGCTGTTTGTGTTCACTTTCAACCTCGCCGCAAGTGAGGATGGCACGTGGGTCGGGTGGGTCACCGACACGCACTGCGGCGCTCCGAAAGGCGACGCATCCAAGCACAGCGCCGGCTGCGTCACCAAGTGCGTGAAAGACGGCGCTTCCTACGCGCTCTACACGCCTGCTGACAAGAAGGTCTACGTGATCGCCAATGCCGACAAGGTGTCCGAGCATGCCGGCCATCACGTCAAGGACAGCAGCACCCTCGACGGCGAGAAAATCACCGTCAAGTCGGTGGAGGCAGCGGGCAGCACCGAGTAAAGACTTTCGCGCCGGCCATTTCCGTCGCGTCGGTTCCCGGGCAGGGATTCGTGTGAATCCCTGCCCATTTTTATTTTTGTGCTAGGATGGCCGCTTCATGCCTCCGCTCGCAATCTTCCCCGATACTCTCCTCACGCCGCTCGAAGCAATCGCCAACGCCGCCGTAATCGTCGAGAACGAACACATTCTTGCCGCCGGCCCGCGCGATTCGGTCACTATTCCCAAGTCGGCGCGTGAACTCCGCGCAAAGGGCAAGATCCTCGCGCCGGGCTTCGTTGACGTCCACATCCACGGCGCGGGTGGGTGTGATGTGATGGACGCCGACGCCTCGGCCCTCTCCACAATCGCCAGGACGCTGGCGCGGTTTGGCACCACCTGCTTCGTCCCTACCACTGTAACGGCGGCTACGGAGCCGACGGTGGCCGCCCTCGAGCGTATTTCAAGCTATGTTCACGCGTCCGCTTCCGGTTCCATTCCCGACGTGCCGGCCGCGCAGCCGGTCGGAATTCACCTCGAGGGCCCATTCATCAGCGGGCGACGAAGGGGAGTTCATCCGGCCGAATGGATTGCACTCCCTTCGCGGGAGCTCCTCAATCGCTTCGCGTCGTCCGCGCGCGGCGCAGTGAAGCTCTTAACCTTGGCGCCCGAACTCCCCGGCGGCCTGGACTTGATCGCCGCGGCTCGCTCCCAGAACATTGCGGTTTCGCTCGGCCATACCGACGCCACCTATCAAGAGGCCACGGCGGCCATCGAGCTTGGCGCATCGCATGCCGCTCACGTTTTCAACGCCATGCGGCCCTTCTCGCATCGCGAGACCGGCGTGGTTGGCGCCGTGCTCACTTCGCCTCAGGTCACCGCAGAATTGATCGCCGATGGAGTTCATGTGGATCCCGCCGCCATGCGTATTCTGCTGGCCGCAAAACAAGCTGCCGGCACCATTCTCGTCAGTGACGGAACGGCCGCCACCGGCATGCCCGACGGCTCCTATCGCCTCGGCCCCTTCGAAGTTACCGTGACCGGCGGCGTGTGCCGCAACGCCGAAGGCCGGCTGGCCGGCAGTACCCTCACGCTGGACCGCGCCATTCGCGCCATGACCGGCTTGGGCGTTTCTCTGAAAGATGCGGTGCAAATGGCGACGCTCAACCCCGCGCGTGTTCTCAATCTGCAAGGAAAAAAAGGAGTGATCGCGGCCGGCGCTGATGCCGACCTGGTACTGCTCGATGCAAACCTCTCGGTGGCGGGCGTGATGACGCGCGGCTGCGGTTTGGGCGCTCTGAAATTCTAGGGATTCAGGGGAATCTGCAATTCTTCCGCGAGTTGATAGGGATCGAACGGGCTGCACGCGAAGTAGCGGCCGTCCACCTCCAGTGTCGGCACCTTGCGCCGCCCCGCGTTCACGCGCAGCACCAATTCTTCCGCTTCCGGCGATTCGTCCACGTTGATTTCGCGAAATGCCAGACCCCGTTCGCGCAAGAATTGCTTCGTGCGCCGGCAATCGCCGCACCATGCCGTCGTGTACATCACAATTTCCGTTGGATTCGCCATGGATTCGATGGTTGGACCGGCCGGAAAGGTTCAAAAACGCTGCTTGCGGAGCGGCCCCCTATTCGATGTCGGCGGATGCTCCGCCATGCACCGCCACTTCCGCGCGCACTCGCGCGCGCTCCAGTGCGGCCAGTGCGCGATCCCAGTCCACGCCGCCTTGCTCGTGCTTGACG
>JBOGNS010000213.1:0-12275 GCA_050747305.1 Candidatus Acidiferrales bacterium
CGCTGGTCAATCACCGGCTTGAAAATCTGCACTCGCTGCCGCGCAAACTCCGCGCGACGCAGCCGCCGGATGAGTTCCTCGCTCTTGCCCGAGAACATCGGGCCTACGATCACCTCGATCCACCCCATATTGCCCTTCACGATATCCATGAGCTGCTCCCGACCCACTTTTGCAGACCTATTCCTCCGGGCTTAAGTAAATTTCCTGGGTCCGCTCGCGAATCCCGATCATAAAATGAGCGAATAGAAGATTCCGACCCAGAATGTTGCGAGAAGTTGCCACAGCAAAGAATCCGATTTGCGCGCGGAATCGCTTGGCGAACTTCGGAAATCGAATCTCGATCTCCAGGTCAAACAGGTAGTAATCGAATGTGCCGGCCAGAGTGCGGCCAGTGGCACGCTGCCCGCTGAAAAGGTCTTCGATGCCCAACGCTTCGGCGACGTCCCGGCTGAAGACCGTGGCGTTGGCGCCCGAATCAATCAAGCCCGGCGCACCGGCCATGCTCGCGCCAAAGAAGAGAGTGGTGTCCAGTACTGGTTGGAGCCCTAATCCGGCCACATCGCGATAATGCGCCGCAAGCGGGAAGTGGAAGGTTGGCATTTTCAGAAGAAGAAGTTCTTCTCTTCAGGGGTCGGCACGCGGAAGATAAATGGTGATTCGATCTGGTTCTCGCGAATCACCCTTTTGATCACCGCCATGTCCGCACTATGCGCAACGAGACGGGCACCGTGGATAAGTAGCACTTCTCCAGCGTATGCTTCTAGTTCCGCTGCGTTCTGAGTAAGAAAACGGAACTCCACACTTTCTCCGCGCACGCGCGAACCGCGCTTGGTACCGCGCCGGGTTCGCAGCGGACCTTTCTTGGACTTGGATACGGAGCGCATCAACTTTCTCGCTCAAGCATTATAGCACCTGACCTTCAGCGGTAGAGAGCGGCGTTGAAGAAGGGAGCAAAGGCGTTGATAACGGCGACGCGGAAGGCGTCCTGGCGGGTGATCATGTTGCGGGTGAGGACGCCCCAGGCGCCTTGCGCGTCGCGAATTCCCTTCCCGCCGGCAAAGGCATCGATGGCCTGCGCGAGTTCGAACCCTTCGACGACAACCGTCACCGCCAGCGCGTCCGGAATCAGGATGCTGCCGGATTGGCCGAAGGCGCCGCGCGCGCCGTCCGTGACATAGGCCCAGTTCTGCAGGAAGACGAGGGGCGGGGTGGTTCGCACAGCGCCAGCCTCGCCGCGGATCTTCTGCCTTTCACCGACTGCGGCCAAGCCCTCGATGCGTTGCGTCTCTTCGGCTGGGCGGATCAGGCTGCTTTCCTGCGGAACATCAACAACGTCGAGCCCGCCTTCCAGCCCGATGAAGTAGGCCCACGGCAGCTTCTCCCTGCGCGCCTTCTCAACCAGCGCTTCCGCGCGGCGGCGCGCGCCCTCCATCATCTCGGCGCGCGAAAGCGGAGTGTGCGGCACGCCACTTTCCGCCTCTTCCGACACCAGTTCGAATTGCGCCTCCGGATCCAGGGTAGGACCGACAACGTTCAGCGCTTCCCACACCGCATTCAACTTGGGCAGGCGCTTACTGCCCACGGCAACGATGACTTTTTTCATGGAAAGGGGTCCGCCCGCCGTTTCAGCGTTGGTGCGCAATGGAGTCGGAAAATAGAAAATGGAAAATGGAAAATAGTCTCCTGAGGATCGCGCGCGCCCATTTTCTATTTTCTCTTTTCTATTTTCTATTCCTTCCAGAGCTGCGTCTGACGTTCGCGGCTGAAGCGCGCGGCGAGGAATTTCTTCAGCTCCTCGACGGTGGCAAACACCTGGTCCGCGCATGCCACCATCCAGCCACTGATTTGGTCCACAGCCAGCGGTGTCACCAGGTAGACGGGTATGCCCTTGCGATGCGCCGCGGTAAGCTCCGCCGAAGTGCCTCCACTCTGCGCGACCGGCTCGTCCCAATAGCAGATCATGTAGTCGGCTTTATTCTCGATCAAATCGAGATCGTACGCGATGATCTTGCGCACGGCGCGGCGGAAGCGGTCCACGTGCTGCGTTTTCCAATCGCGGAAGTGTGCCAGCTCCTCTTCGCTCAGATTCTTCTTCTCATCCTGCGCCGGATCATACACGCGGTGGCCGAGTTCGTTGCGCAGAAACGGCGTCAGCTTGGCGCGCCAGAGCTTGCCGCCATCGGCTGCGTATTCGATTGGACCACACAAGTAAACCAGCATGACCGGGCCGACGAGATGGTAAGGCAGAAAGGAGAAAATAGAAAAGGGAAAATCGGCTGCATGAATTCGGGACCGATGCGATCAGCGGGCCGCTTTCGGATTTCGCGTTTCGAATTTCGATCTTGGGAGTGGAGCGGCCGATGGGAATCGAACCCACGCCTGAAGCTTGGCAAGCTTCCGTACTACCACTATACTACGGCCGCTTTCAGAAGCAACGGTGCAACAGCGCCATCCACATACATATAGCACGCGCGGCCTGCGCCGGCAAGCCGCCCAACACCCCGGGTGCTACCAACGCGTTGTAGGAGCCTCGCGCCAGCTGGGCGCGGGCCTCAACCGAAGGAACCGATTTCAGCCAATCTCCTGTACGCGCGCACTGCGCACCACAGGAGACTTTTTTTGGCGATCCGCAAAACGCAGCGCCTTTTCCTTATCAATGTAGACGCGCGCGAATTTCTCGCCATCCTCATAGAACACCGTGACTTGCCAATGCCGGTGTTTGCGTCGCTTGTCTTTTCCAAACACGCTCCGTTTTCTCCGTCTCATGTGCCCCTTTGTTCGGAACGTCCCCAAGATTCCCCGGCGCGCCGAAGATAAATCATTAGCGGTTATCACGCAAGCCCTCCGTGACGGCGGACGGCATCCGGTTACGGCGCACACCCAATATTATCGAAATGTTAGACGTATCCCCGCGCAGGCGCGGTTTCGATTGCCTCCCTTTCGCAGCAGTGCTAGTGTTTGTTCAATCGGGAGGGGGCTTGTGGCCAATCTCTGGAACTGGTTGCTGGTGATCGCCGGCGGCATGATGATCATCGCCGAATTGCTGTTGGGTGCGGTGACCGGCTTCGATCTGGCGCTGATGGGCCTGGCCATCGGACTGGGCGGCGCCGTGGGGCTGGCATTCGCTTCCACCAAGGTGGGGCTGGTTTCCAGCGCGATCCTTGCGTTTGTTTATCTCGCGTTTATCCGGCGCTGGATTCGCTCGAAGCTTCACGCCACAGACCAGCCCACCAACGTGGACGCCGTAGTGGGCCGCACCGGCGTGGTCACTGTGCGCGTCACGCAGCACGAAGCGGGTCAAGTGAAATTGGGCGACGAAATCTGGCGCGCGGCGCTGGCCGGCGCGGGTGAGCCGGCGCGCGAGCCCGGGGAAAGCGTGCGCGTGGAAGGCGTGGACGGCGTCACACTCAAAGTGAGGTGAGCATGGAACCGGCAGAATTCTTGCTTTACGCATTTCTGTTTGTGGCGGTGGTGCTCGCTCTGGTGGCGCTGGCTAAGGGCGCGCGCATTGTCGCGCAGTACGAAAAAGGCTTGATCCTGCGCCTCGGCAAGTACAAGGCTACCGTAACCTCCGGCCTGCATATCATCATTCCCTTCTTCGACCAGATGATCCGGGTGGACATGCGCGAGCGCGTCATCAACGTGGCGCCGCAAAAGGTGATCACCAAGGACAACGTGACGGTGCTGGTGGACGCGGTGGTGTATTACAAAGTGATTGACCCGGTGAAGGCGGAATTCGAAGTCGCCGATTTCGATTACGCCTGCACCACGCTGGCGCAAACCAATCTACGCAACCTCATCGGCGACCGCTCACTGGACGAAACGCTGGTGGCCCGCGACATGATCAACACCAACCTGCGCAACGTGCTCGACGAAGCCACCAACATGTGGGGTGTGAAGGTCACGCGCGTCGAAGTGCAGAAGATTGATCCGCCGCACGACATCACCGAAGCCATGTCGCGCCAGATGAAGGCCGAGCGCGATAAGCGCGCCGCCGTTCTGGAATCGGAAGGCATCAAGCAAAGCCAGATCTTGCAGGCCGAAGGCGTGAAGCAATCCGAAATCCTGAAAGCCGAGGGCGATGCGCAGGCGCGCGTCACTCGCGCCAATGCCGAGGCGGAAGCCATCCGACTGGTTTCCACGGCGGCGGAAACCTACTTCAAGGATCGTGCGGAAATGATGCGCAAGCTGGAAGTGATCAACCACACCCTGGCACAAAACACGAAGTACATCGTGCCGGCGAATGCCGACCTCATCAACGTGCTGGGTCTCGACGGCGCGGCACCCGTGGTGCCGGTGAAGACTGCGGCGAAGTCTGCCGCCGCGGAAGGCTACTCACCAGGCAGCTCGCCGCGCGGCCGCAGCCACGAATAGTCGCTCCACCCGATCCTCTCGCCGTTACGCCACATTTCGGCTGCATCCTCAACGCGTGAGTGCGAAGATAGTGGGCAGGTTTTAAGGAGATCGTATGTCATTCTTGAAGTTTCTCGGCCTTGGGGCCGACGCGGCCACAGAAACCCACGGCGCACCAGCGCCAGAGACGGAAACGGTGCGGAAGATTGTTCAGGAGCTCGACCAGCTTCCACCGGAGCGCGCGCACTACATCGCCGCGTTCGCTTATCTGCTAAGCCGCGCGGCCCGCGCCGACCTGCACATTGGCGAAGGGGAAACGCGGGTGATGGAGCGCATCATCATCGAAGAAGGCGGGCTGCCCGAGGAGCAGGCGCTGATCGTGGTGCAGATGGCGAAGACGCAGGCGCGCCTGTTCGGCGGCACGGAGAATTACCTGGTAACGCGCGAGTTCGAGCGCATCGCCACGCGCCAGCAAAAGCTGGCTCTCCTGGAGTGCTTATTCGCTGTGACCGCCGCCGACGAGAACATCAGCAGCCGGGAAGATAACGTGGTGAAGCAGATTGCGAGCGAACTTAAGCTGGAACACGGCGACTACATCGCCGCGCGCTCCCGTTTCCGCGAACACCTCGCGGTGATGAAGCTGGGGAAGAGAGCCGCCAAGTAGGTTAGTGCGAAGGCGCATCAACGAGGAAAGGCAAAGCATGAACCCGCCGATTGATCCCGCAGTTCGCATCGGCCATATCCATCTCAAGGTCGCCGACCTCGAGCGCGCGCTGGATTTTTACTGCACTGTGCTTGGCTTTGCGCTCACCCAGCGCTACGGCGATGCCGCCGCCTTCATCGCCGCCGGCGACTACCATCACCACATCGGATTGAACACGTGGGAGAGCTTCGGCGGCTCGCCGCCTGCGCCCGGCGCCACCGGGCTCTATCATCTGGCGATTCTGTATCCCACGCGCGCAGCGCTTGCCGATGCACTGCGCCGATTGATCGCCGCGAGCATTCCGCTGGATGGCGCGAGCGACCACGGCGTCAGCGAAGCGTTGTATCTGCGCGATCCGGACTCCAATGGCGTGGAGTTGTACTGGGACCGGCCGCAACACCTCTGGCCGCGCACGCCGGAGGGCAAGCTCGCGATGTTCACCCGCCGGCTCGACCTGGAAGGGTTGCTGCGTGAATTGCCGGGCGGTCGCGTCGCAGGCGACACGACGCAGGTCGAGGCTGGGCCGCGCGATTTGTGACCGTGCAATCGGTCAATGCGCCTGTAACGCTGCTGAGCCTCTTAACTCACCGAGTATCAAGGTCTCCACATGCGACCAGACGGCGGGGTCGAACTCCATGCGGGTGTGCGCGTGGCGGAAGAGCTTTCGCCAGAACGAGACGTGCGAGATGTCAATGTCGCTTTCGCGGTAATCGTACTCGAAGTTGCCGATGATTTCGGTGCGCGCCGGGTCAGCGGCGCGAATCGGCGCTTCCCCTTCAATGAGCCATCCACTATCCTGATAAAGATTTGCCGCGCGACGCACGTTCGGCGGAATTACGGCGTCGCCCAGTCCCACGCTGTCAATCTGCACCGTGAGCAGGATGGGCACGCCAAGCTCCTCGAGTTGCTTCGCTAATTTCACCACCGCAGCGCCGCCAAAACTCTGGCCATAAACGATCAGCCGCGCACCGGCGCGTTCCGCATCATCGAGCCTACCGTCGGAGTTGCGGTCGAAGGCTTCTCGGATCAGCCGTAGCGCGATGGTGCGTTTAGTGTTCTCCACGGTTTCCACGCGCACGCCCGGCAGTTCCATGGCACGCAGCTTGAGGGCCAGCGCGCGCACGGCGCGGCGGTCATCGTTCCAGTCGTCGCGCCCACCGAGAAAGCCCAGCACTAACGTTTCACCCGGGCCGAGTGGAGTGGGCGTGGTAAACGCCGCGTAGCGCTGAGCGCGAGTCACGCCGTCGGCATCGAGCAACGGGCCGGCCAACATACCAGTGAGGGCGACGAGCGCCAGCCGCCGCCACGACCATCTGATTTCGCGTCGAGCCATGCCGCCATGCTAGCGGCTGGGCGGGGAGCGCGTCAAACCAACCTGCTCTTGAAGACCGCCCGGGCCCCCTTTGCGCTCGTTGCGATTCGCTGGCTGCAAGCGCCGCTTCCTGTGGCACAATACGGCAAGGAGGCCACGTTGAAGGACGAGATTGGAAGTGTGGCCGGGTCGATTTGGACGGCGCTCAACGCCAAGGGCGAACTGCCGCTCACACAGTTGAAGAAGGAAACCGGCTCGAAGTCGCCACTGTTCGAGTGGGCGATTGGCTGGCTGGCGCGCGAAGACAATATCGTGGTGACGCGCGAGAAGCGTTCATTCCGCGTCCGGCTGAAGTAGCGCGCCGATTTGCAGACCGCTGGATTCCCACAGCCCGCGCTCATGCGACCCGGATTTCTGATGCTATCTTAGCTGCTCTTCCGTCGTTGCCAATGTGACGTATGGCCATGAAATCTCTGTCGGCCCTGGTGGTGGCTACGCATCCTGAGCAGTGCAGGACGCTTGTCCACTCCTTCGAACGGCTGGGACTCAAACTGTCGCTGGCCTTCACGGTATCCGATGCGCGGCGCGCGCTGGAATCCACGGAGCTCTCGCTGGTATGCTGCGCGCCGGAATTCCATGACGGCACCTACCAAGATGTACTGCAAGCCGCGCGGCCGCGGCGGTTGCCGGTGGTCTTACTGTTGCGGCAAAACGACTGGCGTGAGTACGTGGACGCCATGGAGCGCGGAGTTTTCGACTGCCTTTCCTTCCCCTGCTCGCATAGCGAGGTGGAACGCATCGTGCAAAATGCGCTGGCGCCGCGGCGCCTCCCCGCACGGCGCGCCGTCTCCGCCTGATGCGCCGCGGCGGCGCGTCGTTGTACTCTCCTATTGGGTTGCGTGCACGACCGGGGAATGGTGCGCTACAGCGCTTCCACATACTTGCGGATGGCTTCCAGGTCGGCGGCATCCATATCTTCGAATTTCACGCCCATCGAAGCGCCGGGTACCACGTGTCGCACCGTCGCGTTCGCGTTCACCGGCTTGTCGGTCCCGGGCAGCGTGAATCGCAGGTGTAGGACCGCGCCTTCATCCAGCGGACTCGCCGTACGCACCAGCAGCCCGCCTTCACTGATGTTTTCCGCCAGCGCGATAAAAGGAAAGCCCCCGGCTTGCGCCTCAATCTTGGCGACAATCTGGACGCGGCGCGCGGCGCGTTTCACGCTCATGGCTGAGGCACCGGCACTTCCTTCACGTAGCGCTCGATTGCGGCGCGCACGTCCGCCGTCAAATCACCGAAGCGCACACCCATGAAAGCCTCGGGGCTGACGTGCTGCACGATGCCGGTGACGCTCACCGGCGCCGTAAGCCCCGGCAGACTGAATTTCATCTCGAAGGTTTCGTTCTCGCGCAGCGTTTCGTCGCCGCGCAGCAGCATCCCGCCCACGCTGATGTTGCGCGATTCGAAGTGGTAGGTGCGCCCGCCTGCGCGCGCCTCTACGGCCACCGCCAGCGGGACTCGCCGAAATTGCCTTTTCTCTGTCAAAGTCGGCTCTCGATGCAGGGTAGTTCTTCTTGCCGGCGTGGGGATGCTAGCACGGACGCGCGGGCACTCGCGCGCCATTTCATTAGCGCGGTTCCGCCCGTTCAACACCGCGAGCGCCAGTGCTACAATGTCTTCATGTCCGAACTGGCTGCAAAGAACTGCGTGCCCTGCCGCGGGGGCGTTCCGCCGCTAAAAGGCGGCGAGCTGCGCTCGATCGCCGCCCAGGTTCCCGGGTGGCAGGTAGTGGACGAGCACCACATCACGAAGTCTTACAAGTTCCCCGATTTCGTATCCGCGCTGGCCTTCGTCAACAAAGTGGGCGCGCTCGCGGAAGAGCAGGGCCATCATCCCGACATCCTGCTGACGTGGGGCCGCGCCGATGTCACCACCTGGACCCACAAGATCGACGGCCTCACCGAATCCGACTTCATCCTTGCCGCCAAGATCGATACGCTGTAGCGGCGACCTTTAGGTCGCCATTGGCGTGGCCTTGGCATTCATACGGTCTGCTCATCCGAGCGACGTGCCGCCAACTGCAACTGCTATAATCGCGCGTCATGCCCGGCCCGGCATTCAAGCCCGCGCGTTACGTGGTGGTGGAAGGACCGATTCGGGTGGGCAAAAGCTCGCTGGCGCGCATCCTGGCCGAACAGATGCACGCGCGGCGCTTGCTGGATTGTGAAGCCAACCCTTTCCTCACGGACTTCTACGCCGAAAAGCCCGGTTCCGCGTTCCGCGCGCAAATGTTTTTCTTGATGGAACGCCATCGCCGCCTGCGCGAAGTCGATTTCGAGGCGAATCCTGCGCCGGTGGTGAGCGATTTTCTGTTCGAGAAGGACAAAATCTTCGCGTACATCAACCTCGACAATGAAGAGTTGAAGGTTTACGAGCAATATTTCGAGCTACTGGCGCAGCAGCTCCCCCGCCCCGATCTGGTGATTTACCTGCAAGCGCCGCCCGGAGTACTGCTGAAGCGCGTCGAGAAAAAAGCCCAGCCCGAGGAGCAGCAAATCACGCTCGAATATCTGGCAGCGATTGCGCGCGCCTACGACCATTTCTTCTTCCGCTACTCCGCGTCCGACCTGTTGGTGGTGAATACTTCGGAGATTGATTTCGTCGCGCGCAACCAGGACTTGCAGAATCTTCTGCAGCGCCTGCAACAGCCGGTGAAAGGCACTCAGTACTACCTGCCGCTCGGCCGTCCCTAATGACGCGGGGCCCTCGTCACGCAAAGCAGTGAGGATGTGAAGAGACGAGGACGTGAGGAAGGCTCGGCATTTGGGCTGAAGCTCCGGGTGTTCAGTCTCCCTACTTCCTCATCCCTTCACGTCCGGCCTTGGCGCGCGTCAGCCGGCAGCGCTGGACGCGGTGACGGCTGACCGCACCGGCAGCCGGCATAAATCGCTTTCCAGGAAGCCTCCGGAAATCAGCATGGCGAGGAACTGCGCGAACTCTCCCGCCGGCGTTTCGGGATGGACGAATCGCTGCTGCTTGCAGTGCTCGAGCAACTCGCCGCCTGTACGCGAGCCGTCGCATGCCGCCAGCAAGTACCCGGTCCACGGCGGCACAGCACACTCGAGCGAAAACGGATACTCAATGGCAAGCTGAAAAGCGGCCGGAAGCAAGTTGCCTTCGACGATGCGATGCGTCACCCGCAACTCGAAGCGCTCCGACGCGCGGGGCCGTGTCTCCAGCAGCCGCGCGAGCATCGCTGCATCCTTGGCCGCGGCTTCCCAATGCAGGAGCCACTCCGTCTCGCGCAGTGTGGATTGCTCGCCAATCGCGCGCCGAGCTGTAAATGCTTCGCGCCGCGAGTCCGCCGCCTGCTTTTCCAGCACGATCAGGCCGTACACCAGCGAGCGTATGCGCTGTTGATCGAACAGCGCTTTCCAGCGGTCGGCTTGCGGCGTGCCGCCTTGGGCCTGCAACGCGGAACTCAGCGCGAATTGCGAAGGGTTCACGAACCGTCGCGCCACCAGCGCGACGTTGCAG
This sequence comes from Candidatus Acidiferrales bacterium, assembly GCA_050747305.1. GTDB lineage: Bacteria > Acidobacteriota > Terriglobia > Acidiferrales > UBA7541 > JBOGNS01. The sequence continues at coordinate 9,906 of JBOGNS010000213.1, forward strand.
CGCTCGCTCGCCGCGCCCAGCCAGCGCCGGATGCGTTGCTCGAACACTTCGCCTTCGCGGTCGCTGCCCATTGTCAGGCAATACAGCCGCCCGCCGGGCGCAAGAAACTCCGGCGCCTGCGCAACGATGCGGCTGGTGATGTGCTCGCCGTCTTGCCCGCCATCGTAGTAAATCTCGGCGGATTCAAGCGTGGGCATGTACGGCGGATGCGCAACGATGCGGTCGAATTGGATTTCGCGCACCGGCTCATACAGGTCGCCGCGCACCACGGTCACGTTCTCCAGCCCATTCAACCGCCGGTTGAATTCAGTGAATGTGGTGCAACGCTCCGTGAGATCCGCCGCCCATGCGCGCCCCGCGTATCTGCGCGCCGCAACCAGCGCGGCCACGCCCGTTCCGGAGCACAAATCCAGGAAGCGCTCGCATGGCTTTGCCGGCAACAGATCCAGGAACTTCCGCGTGTTGGGTGCAATTGCGGGATAGACGATTTCGTCGAATGAATGGAACGGCGCGCGATCCGGATGGTTCCAGCGATCCGAGGCTATCAGCACGCCGCCCACCGGATACAATGCGGCGCTGGCGCACAGCTTCTCTGGATGAGATTCCCACGGCGCGAGCAAGCCCAGATCGCGCAGCGCCCCACCTACCTCCGCGGAGACGAGCCTCGCCACGATCGCGCCGTCGCATGCGTCGCCGGCCACAAACATCCGCGCGACCAGCTCCAGCGCGTCGTGTGGCGTCGAATCCACCGGGGCGAGCGCGCGCAGCGCCTGCACGTCCAGCTCGCCGCTCAGCCCGAGCCGCTCGCACACGGCGTCTTCTGTGAATCCGATCGTACCGAGCCAGCCGCGCAGCGCGCCAAACGCCTCCGGCGATCCCATCTTTGGCGGCGCTGCATGAACGGTGGCGGGCATAGAGGGCGGCCATCTTAGCAGGCTGCACGACCGCCGCAAAACGCGAAATGAATCTCTTGCGCACTCGCCGCTAAACCCTTGCCCCCGGAACTCTTGACAATGCAGCAACCAAACGAAATACTTGCGGCCTTAGCGGGGATTTTGCGAGCGAACTCGCGCTCGAAATAGACTGTAGAAATGGACTGTAGCGGCGACCTTTAGGTCGCCATTGCGCAGGACACTTGAAGAGCCATGGGGCGGCGTAAAGGTCGCCGCTACAGCATCGCGCGAGAGCTTGTGCCAGAGAAACAGATGAAGAATCTTTCCAGAGTGGTGTGGTCGGAGGGCATGTACCTCGGGCCGCACCATTTTCAGGCGCAGAATCGCTACTTCGAAGACCTTATCCACTTCACTTGTGGCTCGATGTGGTACGAGCCTTACGGACTGGTGGGCTTCGCGCTGGATGCCGAAGCCCTGCGCAACGGCAGCATCTCCGTAGTACACGCGCGCGGCGTCTTTCCCGATGGCCTCGCTTTCCACATGCCGGAAAGCGACCAGCTCCCCGAGCCCAAGCCGATGGGCGACCTGTTTCCCCCTACGCGCGAATTCGTCAAAGTATTTCTGGCGCTGCCGCCGCGCGTGCCCGATGGCGCCAATTGCACCATTCCGGCAGCCGAGGGCGCTGGCGTGCTCGCGCCAAAGCTCAATGGCGCCGGCACGCGCTACATCGCGGAATCGCGCTTTCTCCACGACGAAAATACCGGCCGCGACGAAAAGCAGGTGCAGATGGGGCGTAAATCCATCCGCCTGATAGTTGAGACGGAAGATACGTCGGGGCTCAATACGCTCGCCATCGCGCGCGTGATGCGCGACGGCACAGGCCACTTCATCTACGACCCCAGCTTCATTCCCCCGTTGCTGCAAATCAACGCCAGCGAACGCTTGATGATGTACGGCCGTCGGCTGGTGGAAATCCTAGACGAAAAAGCCGCTACATTCTTCCGCGGACGCAGCGGAGGCATGAAATTCCATGCCGGCTTTTCTTCGCAGGAGATTGCCGGCTTCTGGTTCCTGCACACCGTGAACTCCAGCCTCTCCGCGTTGCGGCATCTGCTGATGAGCAAGCGCGGTCATCCGGAAGAGCTGTACATGGAAATGGCGCGGCTGGGCGGCGCGCTGTGCACCTTCGGACTGGATTCGCATCCGCGCACCTTGCCGCTCTACGACCACGAAAATCTGGACCTCTGCTTTCAGGCGCTCGACGAGCACCTGCGCAAGCACCTCGAAGTGGTGGTGCCCACCAACTGCGTTTCCATTCCGCTCACCGAGGTGGGCCGCCACACGTTTCAGGGCGAAGTGCGCGACCAGCGCTGCCTCGGCAGTTCGCGCTGGATTGTCGCAGTGAAATCCGACCTCGGCGAAATCGACGTCATCTCCCGTGCGCCGCGTCTAGTGAAGCTCTGCTCGGCAAAATTCC
>JBOGNS010000214.1:0-3103 GCA_050747305.1 Candidatus Acidiferrales bacterium
GCTCGCAGGGGAGAAGGTAGCAGCCGCCGTGCTCGATGGCGGCGGCGAGTTGCATGCCGACTATTTCGTCTGCGCCGTCCCGCACCCCGCTTTTCTGCAACTGCTGCCGCCGGCACTAGTCGAGCGCGAACCTGCGTTCGCTGGCGTACGCAACCTCGACATCTCGCCAATCACCGGCGTGCATTTCTGGCTCGACCGGCCCGTGATGCGCGAGCCGTTCCTCACGCTGCTCGGCCGCGCCACACAATGGATCTTCAATAAGACACTGCTCTCGCGCGTCGCGCCGGCCGGGCCTGGCGCCGGCCAATATCTGCAACTTGTCATCAGCGCTTCTTATGATCTGGTGCCGCTCCCTCGCCGCCAGATCATCGACCTGTGTTTGCGCGAGCTGCACGATGCTCTGCCGGAATCGCGCCAAGCGCAGCTCCAGAAATCTACCGTGATCAAAGAAGTCAGCGCCACGTTCTCGCCGCGCCCCGGCTGCGACCGCTGGCGCCCGTCGCAAGGCACCGCGCTCAACAATTTCTTCCTCGCCGGCGATTGGACGCGCACCGGCTGGCCCGCCACCATGGAAGGCGCTGTCCGCAGCGGCTACCTCGCAGCCGAAGCGATCCTTGCTGCCGAGGGCAATCACTGCCGCTTGCTGGTTCCGGACCTGCCGGCCGAAGGCCTAGCTCGCCTGTAACATAAAAATTACGCGCAATCCCTGCGCTCTCCAGGTCGCTGCCAACTGCGCTCTACAAATCGCTGTCATTCTGAGGGGCGGTTTGCTTTGCCCCGATTCATCGGGGCAAAGCAGCGACGAAGAACCTCAGGGTAAGCGGGTTCCCGGTCGCGCCATCGGCAGGATGTCATCAGCGCCGTTCTTCAGTTCTGAGTTCTGCGTTCTGAGTTCTGAGTTTCGCCCAACGTCAGAATCACAATCTCAGGCGGCACCCCGAATCGCACCGGCAGAATGCTTGTGCCCACCCCGGTGGTTACAAACATCCGCCGCCCATTCTCTTCGATGTAGCCCGCCGCATATCGCTGGCCGTACTGCGACGGCACAACGGGCGCGCCGACGAATGGAAACTTCACTTGGCCACCGTGCGTATGCCCAGCCAGCACCAGGTTCAGGCGCGCCGGCACGCTGGGAAAAACGTCCGGATTGTGAGTGAGCAGGATCACCGGCGCTCCCTCCGGAACATCGCGGAGGGTCGCGTTCATGTCATCCAGCTTCACCCAGATCTCGCCCAAGCCCGCTATCCACAGCTTTCCTGCGTCGGTTTCGTACGCCTCAGCTTGGTTGTGCAGCACAGTGATACCATGCGCTCGAAGATCGCGCTGCACCTTCCCTCCCAGGTACCACCAATCGTGGTTGCCCAGAACCGCTACCACGCCCAGCCGCGCCCGCAGTTTTCCCAGTACCGGCGCGAACACATGCGGCTCCATAACGGCTTCACCCGCCTCGACCCCGACGACGAAGTCTCCCGCCAGCAGAATCAGGTCAGGGGCCTCGCGGTTCACCGTCTCCACTACCGAGGCGAGTCTTTCCAGCCCCACGTGCGGCGAGCCGACATGCAGGTCCGACAGCAAAGCAATGCGCAGGCCGCGACCGGCTTCCGGCTTCCATTCGAGCGTCACTCGCTTTATCACCAGGCGCGACGGTTCGATCCAAAACGCCCAGGCTGCCAGTCCTGCGGCAATGATGAACAACACGCTGAGCGCCAGCCGCAATCGCCTTGTCCATTTGCGTGGGGAGCGCATCAGAAGGTTAGGGTTTGCTCTCGTTTCGAACCGCAAGGCGCAGCCACCCGCGGACTTCCGGCTCCGCCAGCGCAATCAACGCGACGAAATACACGATCACACCGAGTGCCCCGCGCGCGATCCACAACAGAGGCTCGGCGAACCACATCGTGCCGGCCATCGCCACGCCGGCCAAAAAAGGCCGCACGAGTACGGCCGCAGGACCCAGCGGCGTAATCCGGCGGCTGAAATACCAGCCTGCCATCGCCAGCCACACCACGTCGGCAGTCACCGTGGCCGCCGCCGCGCCCATCACCCCGAAGCGCGGAATCAGCGCCACATTCAACCCCACATTCAATGCGCACGACACCACCGCGCAGCGCAAATCCAGATTCTGCAGTCCCGCCGCGTTCAGCCCGTGCCGGTAGCTGCCGCGCAGGATCACCAGCACTGCCGACCACACCAGCAACTTCAGCGGCGCAGCCGATTCCGCGTACTGCGCACCAAACAGCCGCGCGATGATCGGCTCGGCCAGCAGTGTGCCGCCCACGCCGATGGGTACGGCAACAATCGCGCACAGCCGCAGCGACCGTTCCGCCAGTACGCGCAGCGCCGTTGCCCCTTCGCTCCAGGTGCGTGAAAGGGCAGGGAAGAGTCCCTGGAAATATGCTAGCGGCACGGCCAGCGCCACCGTCAGCACTTTGTACGCCGCATTGTAGACGCCCACGTCGCGCACACCGCGCAAAAATCCCAGCAGCACCGCATCGAAATTGTAGTTGAGCAGCCCCAGCGCCTGCACCGCGCCCATCGTCAGCGCCGCCCGCCATATGGAGTGCGGCGGCTTGCCGCCGTTCTCCCAGCGCGAAGCTCGCTTCGCGCGGTCTTCATCCAGATCAGTGAGCCCCGGTCGCCCCGCCAACAGCCTCCAGCTAGCAATACCTCCATACTCCCCGCGAAACCGCACCCAGAAATACGCCGTCATCGCAACTTCGCTGGCCAGCCGCAGCCCCGCTGCCAGATAAATCGCGCGCGGATCCGATCCGCGCACCAACACCAGCACGCCGCCCAGGAAAACCATCTGCCCGACCACCAAACCCGCGACCACGCGGCCCATTTGCTCCCGGCCGAGAAACACCCATTTCAGGTTCAGCGCATTGGGAAACAAGCTGAGCCCGAAGAGCAGCAGCACATAGCTCAGCGCCTCGCCGTTCGGCAGTAACCGGCGATTCAGCGCCAGCACGGCCAGCAATGCAAACGACGCGGTGGCCAGTCCAAGCCGCAGCGGCACAACCCGCGCGACCAGCACACCTAGGCTTTCCGCGCGCGCCGCCTCGCGCGTGCCCCACAGCTCCAGCCCGCCATCGCCCAGCAGCAAGAA
>JBOGNS010000215.1:0-1716 GCA_050747305.1 Candidatus Acidiferrales bacterium
TCGAAGGCCAGCGCAAGCTCGGCGAAGTCCTCCGCCGCCGCGCCTTCGAGTTCAAGGACACGGTGATGGTTGGGCGCACGCACGGCGTCCACGCCGAGCCGATTGCCTTCGGCTTGAAGCTCGCCAACTGGTATTCGGAGAACTGCCGCAACATCGTCCGCATGGAACGCGCCGCAGAAGAACTGACGGTCGGGAAAATTTCCGGCGCGGTCGGAACGTTCGCGCACGTCGGCCCGGAGGTCGAGGAAGCCATCTGCGCGAAGCTCGGCCTCAAGCCGGCGGCGATTTCAAGCCAGGTCATCCAGCGCGACCGCCACGCCCATTATCTTTCTACGCTCGCCGTCATCGCCGCGTCGCTTGAAAAGATCGCGCTCGAGATTCGCTCGCTGCAGCGAACTGAAGTTCGCGAGGCCGAGGAGTATTTCAGCGCCGGGCAGAAAGGCTCCTCGGCCATGCCGCACAAGCGCAACCCGGTCGGCTGCGAGCAGATTTGCGGTTTAGCGCGCGTGGTGCGCTCGAACGCCCAGGCCGCGCTCGAGAACGTTGCCTTGTGGCACGAGCGCGATATTTCGCATTCTTCCGTCGAGCGCGTCATCCTGCCCGACAGCGCCATCCTGACCGATTACCTTCTCGACCGCACGCGCCGCACCGTGGACAAACTCTTCGTCTACCCCGAGCGGATGCGCGCCAACCTTGAGATGACGCGGGGCCTCATTTTCTCCGGCCAGTTGTTGTTGGACCTGGCCGCCAAGGGCGTCCTGCGCGAAGAAGCCTACCAGTGGGTCCAGCGCAACGCCATGCGCGCCTGGGAGAACGGCGAAGATTTCCGCAAGCTCGTCGAAGCCGATTCCGACATCCGCCGCACGCTTTCCTCCGCCGAACTCGACACCGCGTTCAGCTTGCAGCGCCAGTTCCGCCACGTGGACGCGATTTTCGCGAGGGTGTTTAGGTGTTAGCAGGGCATAGCGGGCTAGGTAGCAAAGCAGGCGGCGGCGAAGCCGTTGTCAATGGTGCCGTGTTTTTTCTGTCCCACGTTCAATCACTCCGTCTTCTTGGCTCGGAACCCGATCTCCGAACGTTTCGGGGGCGGCGGGGCCATGAGTTGGCGGATGGCGTCAAAAACTGCACGGAACTTGGCGTCGTATTTCTTTTCCAGTTCGTCGAGCTTGCGGGCCAGTTCCTTATGGGTTGCCAGGATTTGTCGCAACCGAATGAAAGCCCGGACCACCTGAATGCTCGCTTGCACGGCAATCGTTGTACTCAGGACGCTGGCCAGCATCACCGCTCCGTGTTCGGTGAAGGCATACGGGAGCGTTCGTCTTCCACCCCTGCCTCTGTTTGAAGTCGCAATTTGCGACCTCAAAAACTGGACCTCTTCGGCGGTAAGCTGGAACATGAAGTCGTCAGGAAATCGGCTCCGGTTCCGTCTGACCTGTTCATTTAAGCGCTTGGTTGTCACGCCGTAAATGAAGGCCAATTCCTGGTCCAGCATGACGTTGTGGCCGCGGATGCGGAGGATGGACCGTTCGATATTCGCCACAGGGGTGAGGGCAGTTTGCTTAGATGCCATAGTCGAAGCCACCCAGTTCGACCGCGCCTGCTGTTGCATCTTCGAGCTTCCGGCCAAATCTTATGCGGTCACGAGACGCCCTCAATCACGCGGTCGAGCGGGATGCCGTGCTTTTCGAGCGTCGTGCCGGTGACTTGATCGAGTGC
>JBOGNS010000216.1:0-8825 GCA_050747305.1 Candidatus Acidiferrales bacterium
GCCGTGGTGCGCAACATCTCACCCGCCGGCGGCGGCGTCGAGTTCGTCCACATGAAGCAGGAAGACCGTGAAAAACTCCGCCAACTCGTCTCTCGCCTCCTCCGCAAGTAATCCACACAAGGGGCGAATTGCGCCCCGGATGGACGCTGATGTAGTTGTTCTGGGTGGCGACCCGGCGAAAGACATCCGCGCCCTTGCGCAGGTGAGATACACCCTGCGATCCGGAAAGGTCATCCATCCCCTCAGCTGATGGTCCTACTGCATAACTGGCGGAGTTTCCTTAGCAGATTCCCCGCAGTTCCCGTCCGCTCGGGGAGTGTCAGCGAAGAGGAAAGTCAGATCTGCATTAGCGCCAATCCGGGGATTCGCTCAAAATGCCGCAGGTTAACCGTCAGAACGGAGTATCCAAGTGACAGCGCAGTGGCGCCAATCAGCAAATCGGCAAACGGGATCACTACTCCGAACTGCTGTTGTTCGCCATCGAGCTTACCAGCCAGCACAGCGGTGTCCCTCGTGAACGGGTAGACGGCCAGCACATCCAGCAGTCCGTGAATGAAACCTTCGCGGCGCATGCGCACATCGGGAGTTCGCGCCCGATAGATACCGTGAATGAGCTCAGGCAGTCCTACGGACGCGAGTGCAGCCTCCTGATCACCCGCTACGGTGAGCAGCCGTTCCACAAATCGCTCGACGGTGTCGCCGCGTCGCTCAGCGGCAATCACCACGCTGGAATCGAGAATCAGTCCCATGCCGGCGGGTTCATCGGCTCACGATGGCTCTCGATGACCTCTTCCAGGTCGCGCGCGAAGCCTTCGTCGAGCGTGGCTGTCGAACCCCGCTCCCGAGCCAGCCGCAGTGATTCCGACAGTAGTCGAACCGTTGGCTCCGCGGGGTGCACAACGGCTACCGGCTTGTCGCCGCGCTCGATCACAACTTCCGCGCCCGCGCGCACTCGTGCCAGTAGTGAGGCGAAGTCACTGGCCGCTTCCTCTTCCGAGACGTGGAAGATGCGTTTGCTCATGGTCGGGATTATAACGCGAATCGGCGTCGCATTTTCACCGAGCGTGCCGGAGCTCCCTGTAACCTCTAACTTCGGTTGGGTAAGCCAGCACCGCGCACGAACATTTCCGTTGAAGAGCGCGAAGTGGTAGGGTATCAAGCGGTAAAGCAGCCCACAGGGGCGGGCTCCGGCGCATCGGGGCGGGCTGGCTTCTTGCGCGCACAAGCCCCAGGGAACGCGCACCGCAGGGGTGCGCGGAGACGGGTGTTGGGGAGGAAAACCTCATGAATTCTCGCAGGAATGTTGTATCGCGTCTCATGTTGGTGTGCGCAGTCGCGCTGATGCTGGCCGTGGGCGGAGCTGCGCAGGTGAATACCGCGAACCTTAGCGGCCATGCTACTGACGCCAGTGGCGCTGTCGTGCCCGGCGCACAAGTCTCGGTGAAAAATATCGCTACCGGCGCAACGCGCACGCAAACTTCTGACGAAGAAGGCAGCTACCAGTTTATCGGCTTGCCTCCGGGTCGCTATGAAATCTCCGTGAAGGGCGCCGGCTTTCAGGAACTGAAGTCCGAGATCATCCTGACCATCGGCCAGGAGGCGGTGTTCAATTCCGCCCTGCAAGTGGAAGGCAGCGCCACCACCGTCACGGTTGACGCAACCACCGAGGTGATCGAAACCAACCGCACCTCTGTCGCCGAAACGGTTGACCAGCGCCGCATCGAGAACCTGCCCATCAACGGCCGCAACTACATCAACTTCACCCTCACCACGTCGCAGGCCGCGCGCGACAGCGCCCCGAGTATCGGGGCCGCGCCCACCAGCGGGCTGAATTTCGGCGGCCAGCGCGCCCGCTCCAACCAAGTGAGCGTGGACGGCGCCGATGCCACAGATAATTCCGTGAATGGCGTGCGCGCCACCGTGTCGCAGGAAGCGGTACAGGAGTTTCAGTTGCAGGTGAGCAACTACAACGCCGAGTTCGGCCGCGCCACCGGCGGCGTCATCAACATCGTCACCAAGAGCGGCACCAACGAAGTCCACGGCAACCTCTTCGGCTATCTGCGTCACAAAAATATTCAGGCGCGCAATCCCTTCTCCGTGGAAGTGGACGCCACAGGCGCGGTCAGCGCGGTGAAGCAGGAATACACGCGCGTACAGGCCGGGGCCACCATCGGCGGTCCGATTGTCGAAGACAAGACCTTCTACTTTTTCTCGTATGAAACCACCCGCCGCCAGGAAACCGGCTTCACCAACATTGGCGCCAACAATTTCGGACTGGTGCCGCTGCCCGCGGCATTCGGCGGCTTGCTGGTGACGCAGGCGCAGTTCAATCTCATCACCAACCCCGGCCCACTCGGGCCGGCCGTGCCGGCGATGGTGGCGCTTTGGGGTTCCTCATCGAACGTTGCGCTCACGGGAATTGATCCCGGTCTGATTTCGATGGCCGGCCCCGGCGCGCGCTTCCCGCTGCCTTGCCAGCCACCGAGTTGCACCGCGCCCACGCTGGTCGGCTTGCCCGGTTCCTACACGCCACTTACCACTTTGCGCGGCAATTATCCGATTTCTGAGGGCACCAGCCTGTGGTCGGCTCGCCTCGATCACCGCTGGGGCGACCGCGACGACTCCTTCGTCCGCCTCAGTGTTGCGCCTTCGACCGTCACGGGCATTTCCGTGAATGCACAGAATCAAAACTTCGGGCAGAACGCGGGCAGCCGCACCTCCGAGCAGCAGACGCGCGACCTCGGCATTGTCGGCCAGCATACCCGTCTGTGGAGCGATAGCTTTCTCACCGAAGCCCGCTTTCAATTTGCCCGCCGCGGACTCGGCTACCGTTTCGCCAGCTTGCCCGGCGGCAGCGATGTGGCGGTGAATATTCTCGGCTTCGCGCACTTCGGCCGCGAGCCGTTCTCCACCGTGGACCGCATCGAGCGCCGCTGGCAGTGGACCGGCAACAACACCTGGGTCGCGGGGCGTCATACGCTGAAGTTCGGCGGCGATTTCAACCTGATTCAGCTTCGCGGCCCCGCCAACAAGCAGATTTTCGAGCTGAACTTCGGCGGCCTCTACAACTTTTCCACGCTGGATTCACTGCCTTTGGTCAACGCCCTGATCCAAGGCGGCGGGGGCACGCCGTTGCCGCCCGGCACCGTGCTACCCAGCGTGTCTCCTGTCCAGGCCTACGGCCTCGGCATTCCCACGGTATTCGTGCAGGGCATCGGCAATTCCAACAATCCTTTCAACAACTACGCCCTCGCCTTCTTTATTCAGGACGGCTGGCGCATGCATCCGCGGCTCACACTGAATTACGGTGTGCGCTACGACTACGAACACTCGCCGCTCTTCCCGGCCAGCACTGCCGTCAACGCCGCAGCCGAAGATGCCCTCGGCGTGCTGGAAGGTATCCCCCGCGACAAAAATAACATCGCGCCGCGCATCGCGCTGGCCTGGGATCCCTGGGGACGCGGCAACACCGTGCTGCGCGCAGGCTATGGCCTCTTCTACGATCATCCGCTGCTCGCCGTGGCCTTCAACTCCACCACTGCGGAAGGCGCCCTTTCCACCCAATTGATTTCCGGCGGCGGCACGCCCAGTAATATCTCGGTCGGCTTGAACCCGCTAGTGCTCAATGCCACGAATATTTTCCAGGGCCTGCTGAACACGGCCGGCGTGCCTTTGAATTTCGGGTACCTGCCCAACGAGCAGCGCTTCGATCCCAAGCTAATGGGCTCGATTTTCGCCGACCAGAATTTCCTCACCGCCGGCTTCCCGATTCCGATCCTGCCGTTCACCCTGCACGTCGACCGGGAGTTCGATTACGGCTACGCGCAGCAGGCCAACCTTACGCTCGAGCAGAGGATTGCGCGCGATTACAAAGTCAGCGTCGCGTATACCTATACGCACGGCCTGCACCTGAATCGCCCGCGCAACATCACGCCCACCGACCCTGGCCTCCTGGGCCGCAACTTCATCAATGCCAGTGTCGCGGGGCTGGCGCCCACCAACCCGCTCACCGTCGCAGCGCCCGCGGCCAACCGTGCGGCGACCGCCTCGACTTGCGGCGTCACCGTCATCGCTCCCAGCGCACTCGGTGTGCTCTCCGCTTGTCCGGGCCCGCTCGCCGGCTTGAACGGGCAGTTCCTCGGCACAGCCGCGTTCTTCAACTTCTTCCGCCCCACCGGCCCCAACCCATCGTTTGCGGGCTTGGCCGGCGGTTACCCCAACCAGGTTGCGCTCGCCACGCTTGCCGGATTCCCCACCGGCGTCTCCGGCGTCCAGATTCCGTGGAGCGACGTGGTGCAGCAGGAATCCTCGGGCAATTCGATCTATCACGGCATGACGGTGAACTTCTCGAAGCGCTTCTCAAACCACTTCGAGTTTCTCTCGAGCTGGACTTGGGCGCACGCCATTGACGATTCCACCGACCTGCAAACCCTGCTCGCCCCGCAGGACAACAACCGGCCGGACCTCGAGCGCTCCAGCTCGACCTTCGATCAGCGGCATCGCTGGGTGGTCAGTTCGGTGATGCAGAGCCCATACCGCATGAGCGACGAGGGCTTCTGGAAGAAGTTCCTTGCCGACTTCACCGTGGCGCCCATCTGGGAAATGGCCAGCGGCCGCCCCTTTGCTGTGCTCACCGGCAACGACTTCAACCTCGACTTCGGCTCGAATACCGATCGCCCGTCCGTGGCGACTGCCGGCGGCGTCGCCTCGCCGTTCATTAACGGTGTGGCGTTCACGCTGCCCACGGTGTGCCCCGCCGACCCGCTCACCGGTACGCCGCTGCCTTCACCGCTCGGCTGCACCGGCGACCTCGGGCGCAACCCGTTTGACCGCCCGGGCTTCATCTCTATGGACCTGCGCATCGCGCGCAAGTTCCATTTCAACGACCGCTGGAACATCGACGTGATTGCCGACGCCTTCAACCTGTTTAACCGGTTCAACGTCGCAGACGTCAACGTGCTTTGCAACCCGGCCGCCGCCTGCAATGCAGGCGAGCCGACCGCGGCGCTCGACCCGCGCCAGTTCCAGTTCGCGCTCAAGATCAACTGGTAGGGGCGCTGCTTGCTGCGCCCCTTTGCTGCGCCGTTGGACGCGGCGTTCGAGTGCCGTCGGCTGGCTCGCTGCTCTGTCTAGATTGGGCCGAAAATGTAGCGGCGCGTTCCGCTGTCTGGAACGCGGCACGCTGGAGCGGCACGCTGGAGTGAGTGCCGGGCCGCAAGTACAGCGCCCGCCGCTACAAGCGAACTCCGAGCTTGGCTCACCCCCAGCCAGGAAATCCTTCGCTTTTCCTTCTTCTCTGTTTCCAAACCGCCTCATTCGCGCTAAAGTGAGTGCGGAACGTAGGGGCGGCTTTACGCCGCCCAGCGTGGCAGCGCCCAACCGCGATGACCATTTCGATGATTCTTTGGATGGTGATCGGCATTGCCCTTGCGATGGCCATAGTGTTGTGGGCCGTATCGATCTGGGTAAGCGCGCGGCTGGAAAGCCAGTCGGCGGCGCTGCGTCAGGAAGTGCAAAACCAGATGCACTTGCAAGTGCAGCCGGTGGTCACGCAGGTGGTGCAGCTCACGAAAGTAGTCACGCAGGAATTGACCCAGGCGCGCAGCGATTTGCAGCGCGGGCTTACCGATTCCGGGCGTCTCGCTACTGACGCGCAGAAGAACGTCACCGCAGAGCTGCGCGATTCGCGCGACGCGCTCACCGCCATCAACCGCTCGCTCGGCCAGTTCCAGGAGGCCGGACGCGAGCTTTCGCAGGTGTCGCAGGCGCTGCAAACGATTCTCACCGGCGCGCGCACGCGCGGCGCGCTGGGCGAAGTGGTGCTCGAGCGCATGCTGGAAGATGCGCTGCCGCAAGCCCACTACGAGTTGCAATACCGGTTTGCCTCTACCGGAGCGCAGGTGGACGCCATCATCCGCGCCGGCGAGCAACTGGAAAAAATCGTTTGCGTGGACTCCAAGTTCCCACGCGAAGCTTACGTGCGCCTGGTGGAAAGCGGCGACGACGCGCGCAAGGAATTCGCACAGACCGTGCGCAAGCACGTGGACTCCATCGCCGAGAAGTACATCCTGCCCAACGAGGGCACGCTGGATTTTGCGCTGATGTTTGTGCCTTCCGAGAGCATCTATTACGAGCTGCTGCTCACCGAAGATCCGCGGCATGGCCCGCTCGATGCCTACTGCCGCAACGCGCGCGTCTTTCCCGTTTCGCCCAACACGCTGCACGCCTACATCCGCGTGATCCTGATGGGCATTCGCGGCCTGCAAATGGAGGAAAACGCCAAACGCGTGCAAAAGGAACTCGCCGGCCTCGATAAGCTGCTGGAATCCTACGGCGAGTTATTCGAAAAGCTGGGCACGCACCTGCGCAATGCGCAGAAAACGTACGACGACGCCGACAGCAAGCTCACGCGCGCCCGCGCCCTGCTCAGCCAAATGGCGCAAGGCGCCCTGCCCGAAACCTCCGCGCCCGAAGCCAAGCAACTGGCCTTCGAACCCGCCACCCACGAGTAGGGGCAGGCCGGTGCCTGCCGCGAATAACCAACTCTGCCTTGCTTGGCAGCGACCTTGATGTAGAATCGGCGTCTGCATTTCCAGGGAGGCGTGCATGGCTACGCGGCGCGATTTTCTTGTCACATCCGGTTTGGCGGTGGGCGCGACGGCGTTGCCGCCGTGGGCGCTCGAACTGGAGGCCGCAGAAGCCGCGGCCATCGATAAGCGCAAGCTTGCTGACGCGGCGCTGGCCACCGCCAAGCGCCTCGGCGCCAGCTACGCCGACATCCGCATCAACCGCTATCGCTTCGAATCCATTTCCACGCGCGAGCGCCAGGTGCAGAACGTCTCGCGCAACCAGAGCTTCGGCTTCGGCGTGCGCGTGCTGGTGAAAGGCACGTGGGGATTCGCTTCCAGCAGCAACGTGACGGAAGCAGACGTGCGCCGCGTCACGCAGCAGGCCATTGACATTGCCAAAGCCAACGCCGCGCATCAGCGCCAGCCATTCTCGCTCGCGCCCGCGGAAAAAGTAGAAGGCAGGTGGAGGAGCGCCTTCAAGAAAGATCCCTTCGACCTGCCGCTCGATGGCAAAGTTCAGATGCTGCTGAAGGTCAACGAGGCAGCGCTCAAGGTGCAGGGCGTGGGCTTCGTCAATTCCTCGGTTTCCTTCGTCAATGAGCAGAAATATTTCGCGTCCACCGATGGCAGCTATACCGAGCAATACATCATCCGTGCTTCCCCCAATTTCAACGTCACGGCGGTGGATCGCGCGCGCGGCGATTTCCAGCAGCGCAGCGCGCTGGGCGGCCCGCAGCAGATGGGCTACGAATACCTCGAGAACCACGATTGGATCGCCGAAGCCGAGCAGGCCGGCAACGAAGCGGTGATGAAGCTGAAGGCCAAGCCGGTCGAGCCGGGCAAATACGACCTCGTGCTGCACCCAACGCATCTCTGGCTCACGATTCACGAAAGTGTGGGCCATTCCACCGAACTCGACCGCGCGCTCGGCTGGGAAGCCGATTATGCCGGCACCAGCTTCCTTACGCCGGACAAGACCGGCAAGTTCCAGTTCGGCTCGAAGATCGTGAACCTGTTCGCGGATCGCACGCAGCCTTCCGGCCTGGCTACGGTGGGCTGGGACGACGACGGTGTCGCGAGCCAGAAATGGCACCTGGTGAAGGAAGGCGTTTTCGTGGATTGGCAAACCACGCGCGAACTGGCGCCGCTGGTGGGCCGCAAGAAATCCTACGGCTGCACGCACGCCGATAGCTGGGGCAGCGTGTCGTTCCCGCGCATGCCCAATGTGACGCTCGAGCCGGGCGCCGAGAATCAATCGCTGGATGATCTTATCGCTGGCGTCGAAAAGGGCGTGCTCATCTACGGCGACGGCAGCTTCTCGATCGACCAGCAGCGCTACAACTTCCAGTTCGGCGGCCAGGTATTTTGGGAGATCAAGGACGGCAAGAAAGGCGAGATGCTGCGCGACGTGGCGTATCAATCGCGCACGCCGGACTTCTGGGGCGCGTGCGACGGGCTGGGCGGGCAATCCACGTATGCGCTAGGCGGCAGCTTCGGCGACGGCAAAGGCGAGCCGGGACAATCCAACGCGGTGAGCCACGGCTGTCCGGTGGCGCGCTTCCGTCAGATCAACGTGCTCAACACCGCCGCCCGCCGCGGCTAACTTCTGGAGTGCGGCGGCTTGCCGCCGTTCTCCCCACGCGAGGCTTGCCTCGCGTTTTGTAATTTTCTTTGCCTAAGCGCCAGGAACGAGGTCCCTATGCTACTCAGCGAACAAGAAGCCAAAACCATCTGCCAAAAGCTGCTGAAGAACGTGAAGGCCGACGACGCATCGGTCGGCGTCACCAGCGACGACTACTCGCATTGTCGCTTCGCCGCCAATCGCTTCACCACCAGCGGCCGACGCGAGAACACCACCGTGAACGCCACGGTGTGGATCGAAGGCCGGCGCGCCTCCATGTCCACCAACGAAGTGGACGACGCCTCGCTGGCCGCCGTGGTGCAGCAGGCGGAAGAGCTGGCGCGCATCTCGCCGCTCGACCGCGAATACATGCCCACACTCGGCGAGCAAACCTACAAGCCCTCCTCCGGCTTCAGTCCCGCTACGGTAAACATCGCGCTCGATGCCCGCGCCAAAGCCATCGGCGAGGTGATCGCTTCCTGCGAAAAGGAAAAGATCGCCGGCGCGGGCTTCCATCAGGTGCGCGGCATCGCTTTTGCCGGCGCCACCAAGAACGGCAACTTCTTCTACAACCGCACCAGCCTGGTGAGCATGTCGCTCACCGCGCGCACCACGGAAGGCGACGGTTCCGGCTA
>JBOGNS010000217.1:0-10192 GCA_050747305.1 Candidatus Acidiferrales bacterium
GACATGCTATCGCTGCCCACGCCGCGCGTGCCGCCCACGTTGTGGAAGGCATAGTCGCCGGCGCTGTCGAGGTTGCCGTCTACATCGCGACGAGCCTGGACGGTAATCGGCTGTCCGCTTTCGGCGAGATAAGCGCCGCCCCACTGCCAGCCACGGCCGAAGCCGCGCAGCAGTTTGTTGTCGCCCGCATACTGCGGCATCTCATACATCCAGACAAACGCGAACTTATGCGCGCGGTGGAATGGCGGAAAGGCCGCTGTTGAAGCTGACGTTGTTGTGGTTAAACGGACGGCGCGGGTTCAACGCGCTGGTGTTCAGCTCGTTGTCAATCAGGTCGGTGGTGCGGCTCCAGGTGTAGCTGGAGTTGACCATCAGCCCGTTGCTGAAGCGCCGCTCCAACTTGAGCGACCCGCCGTGATAGCTGGAACGTCCATCGGTGGTGAACCGCGTTAGCACGCCGTTGAACCCATACGGACTCAGAATCAACGGAGTCGCCGCCGCGTCGAAGTCCGCAAGGCTAAATTGCCCGGCCGGGAAGCTGGCCGGAACGTCGGCCATGCTGGTGAACACCGGTAACTGCGCGCCTTCGAAGTACACGGGCACGCCGGTATTCAGCCACCGCTGCACCGGGAGGAACAGGCCGCGCGTCCCCACGTAGCGCGCTTCCACCAGCCACACGTTGCGGAATTCGCGCTGCAATGAGGCGGACCACGTCCATGTTTCCGGCACTCGCTCGTCCACCACGAAGTTGCCCGAGGCGGCCCGAGCGATGAGCGGGTCGGTTGACGTTGTCAGCGGTAGCACATTGAGCAGTGCGCCGCCCTCGATGAACCCGGTATTGGTGAAGGAAATTGTCGAGCCCGGGTCGAGCGGGTCGCCACCTACCGTGTTTGCGCACCAGGACGGCGAAGGTGCCAGCACGCACGCGTTAGCCTCGCGGTTCTCCGCCTGGATCTGCGGCGGAAGTTGCAGCAGCGCGAGGGTTGCCGAACAGCACGTCGAAGCCCCGCCCGACTCCGGCGCGGAACGAAGTCTTGCCGTCGCCGAAGATGTCCCATGCCACGCCCAGGCGCGGCGCGAAATTGTTGTAATCCGCCTTGGGTGCGCGGAAGATCAACGATTCACCGACTTGATTGATTAACTCCTGCTGGTGACGCGGCGAAAGCGTGCTGAAAATGCTCTGGCCGATCAACACCCCATTCGGTTCACCGGGGCAGGCCGCTACACTCGTGCACAGGCCCTGTGCCACAAGCAGTTGCGCGGTGTACGGCTCGGCACGGATGGAGGTGACGTTTGCCAGCCCGTTCAGCTCCTGTAGCGAGTTATCGCGGGCCGGTTCGGTGAACTCGTAGCGAATGCCAAAGTCCAGCATGAAGCGCGGACTGACCTTCCACGTATCCTGGATGAACGTATACCAGGCAGTGCGGTTCTGCGTGAATGTTCCGTTGCCGACACCGCGGATGGCTACGCTCGTCGGGAAGGTATCTCGGATGAACGCGTCGAGCCCGTTTTCCGTGCGGATGGCTGCTCCAGCGGCGCTGGCTGTCCACTCAAAATCCCCGCGCGCGCGCGGCAAGAAGCCGCCCGTGCGAAGGATGTTCCGTACATCCAGTCCGGTCTTGATGGTGTGCGGGCCGTTGACGTAAGTGAAGTTGTCGGCGAACTGATACGTATTTCCGGCTTGACCCTGTGGGAAGTTGCTGAGCGGGCCGAGCTCCAGTCCCAAGTCCGCAATCGAGTAGTTACCGAACACATCGTTGTTTCCCGGCGGCGTAAGGTTCTGCACCGCCTGATCGGGACCGAGGCGGTACGAGTAACCGAAACGCAGCTCGTTAACCATCCGCGCATTCAGTGTCCACACGTCGCTCAGCGTAATGCGCTGTGTGTCCAAAATGGTGTCCGAATTGAACTGCTGCACGGGCAGGGTACCCGCCGTGAGGCTCCGCTGCCGGCTGTAGTGATACCGGCCGCTGATCTTGTGATTGTTCGTCTGGTAGTCCTGGCCAATCTGGAACAAGTGCGTGGTCAGGAACTGCGGCGTGGTAGCCGAAAACGTGCCCAGTTGGACCGGCACGAACGGGCCGCCTGCCGCGCATCCCGGATTCGTCGATTCATCGCAAACGTTGATCGTTCCGGTCGCTCCGGAGGCCACGGGTGCGTGCGTTGCCAGCAAGCCGACGTTCGCCGGACTGACCCCGCTGTTTGGGTTCATGGCCAGCGTCTGCAGCGTTTGCAGACCCGCCGCGGTCGGCACGCTGATCGCGCTGGGGGCTGTGCCGGCCAGCCCGAGGTTCTGGAATTCGTACGCACCGAAATAGAACCAGCGATCCTTCATCACCGGGCCGCCGACCTGGCCGCCCAGCCGGTTCGCGTCGAAGCGCGGCTTGTCCGCGCCCGGTGCGGTGACTGCGCGGGTCAAGTTGTCCAGCGAATTGAAGTGACGGTTCTGGTTGAACCACCAGCCGCTGCCGTGAATGTCATTGCCGCCAGCACGGCTGGTAATAATGAAGTGCCCCGCCGTCGAGTGGCCGAGTTCAGCGCTGAATTGATTGGTGAGGAGCGTAAACTCCTGCACCGCTTCGTTGATCACCGGGCCGTTCATGCCGGTCACGCTGGGATCGTTGTTGTCCAGCCCGTCCACCGTGAAGCTGTTATTGCGCGGGCGGTTGCCGCCGATCGAGCCGCCCTGTCCGGCCATGCCGCCGGGCTGCGTCGTGGTGCCTGGCGCGATGATCGCCAAGTTGCGCACGTCGCCGGTGAGCGAGCCGCCCATGGCGGTCAGCGAGCTGTCGCTCAACATGTAGCCCTGGAAGGTGCCGCCCGCCAGTGTGACGTTCTGCGTCTCCACCAGATTGGCGCCTGATTCCACCACCATGGTTTCCGTAGCAGCGCCGAGCTCGACCTCCACATTGACCTCGACGGTGCGGTTGGCTACGACCTCTACGTTCTTGCGAACGTATGTCTTGAAGCCGGCCGATTCCACCTCCACCGAGTACAAGCCCGGAAGGAGGTTGGGAACCGTATAGGTGCCCGCCTCAGTCGTTTCTGCCTCGCGGACGATGCCGGTGTTCTGGCCCGTCACTTTTACCTTTGCGCCCGGAATTAACGCTCCCGAGGGATCCTTCACTGTTCCGCGCAAGTCACCGTCGATTCGCTGTGCCAGCGCCGGCCCTACGGCCACGCTGAGCGCAGCGATTGCCAGGACTGCGAGGAACAAACATCGCTTCGTATTCTTCATGTCGAAGTTCACCCCTAGAGTTTGCTTTCGTCTGGGGCTTGAATGTTGTGTCCAGCAACACCCGACACGCGGGCGACCTCCCCGCGGCCGAGAACAAGCCCGGCGATTTCTATCGCAGGGGAGTTACCAGAACTCCTTAGTAGCGCCTTATCTGCGCTGCCGGCGTTCTCAATGATTGCGCTGTAAGCGTTTGTCGAAACATGGCCATGCCTTGAAGGACCCCCGGCCATAGCGAATGCGTCCCAATTAAGGCCCCTTATCGGTGCTGGCGGACGGGCTCTCATACCGAAGTCCATAATTCATACGGTTTTTCGTTCTCGCCCACGTCCGCAAACGCGGACGGCCAGCGACCAACTACAAATCCATAGAATTATTTTTGCGAGTAATACAGTCTTGCGCCGGAATCCATGCGCCAACGAGAATTTTTCGACCACAGTGGCACGGTTCTTGCAAACATTTCTTGCGGAGCAGCGTCTTAATTAAGTGGGGTGGTGATGCAAGTGCTGGAAGTCGGGCATCCGTGTATCTCTTTTCGCGAATTTTGCATCGATGTGTCCGCGCGCCGCTTGCTCAAGGCCGGCCAGCCGGTTCGCATCCAGGATCAGCCCTTCCAGATGCTCTTGATCCTGGTGGAGAAAAGCGGCGAAGTGGTCACGCGCGAGGAATTCCGCCGCCGCTTGTGGCCGGAAGGCACGTTCGTCGATTTCGACAACAGCCTCAATGCCGCGATGAATAAGCTGCGCGAGGCGCTCAGCGATTCCGCCGACGAACCGCGCTTCATCGAGACGCTTCCCCGCCGCGGTTACCGCTTCATATGCCCGGTACAAATGGCCGAAGGCCCCGCGGACGGCGCGGCACCGCGCGAACCGAGTCCAGTGGCTGCTTTTGAGACGCTGCCGTCCGCTAGCGAGCAATCCGCGCCGGTCGCCGCAGCGCCGGCATCCTCGCGCACAAAGAGCAGGCGGCGCTTCTGGATCGGCGTGGCAGCGGGAGTGCTGGCTGTTGCTGTGCTTGGCGCGGCGATGATGGGCTGGCTTGTCCGGTCTCCGGCCGAGGCGGGCTTCACACGCTTCACGCTCGCCGTGCTGCCGTTCAAGAATCTCTCCGGTGATCCCGCACAGGATGTTTTCACCGGCGGCCTCACCGAGGAAATGATCACGCAGCTCGGCCGCCTGCAACCGGGGCGCCTCAGCGTCGTCTCCAGTTCTGCCGTGGAGCGCTATCGCAATTCTTCGCTGGCGGTCGGCGATATCGGACGTGAACTGAGTGTGGCCTATGTGCTGGAGGGCGGTGTGCGCCGCGAAGGCAACCGCCTGCGCATCACCGCGCAATTGGTCCACGTGGACGATCAGCTTCAGGTGTTCGCGCAAACGTACGAAAGCGATGCCGGGGCCTTGCTCGAGATCCAGAAGGACGTCGGCGCGCGCATCGCTCGCGCTCTCGAGCACGAGCTGCTTGCTTCCACCGCTGCGGCCGGTCCCTCCGGCTCGCCTGCCGCCGTGCGTCCTGCGGTTGACGCGTACTTGCACGGCCGCTTCCTATGGAGTCAGCGAACATCCGATGGCGTGCGCAAGGCGCTCGAATACTTCCAGAAGGCGCTCGCTGCCGAGCCTAACTTTGCCCCCGCCCACGCCGGCATTGCCGACTGCTACATGATTTGGAGCGGGCGGCTCTTGGGCCTGCGTCCCGCTGAAGCCTACCCGCGCGCCCGCGAGGCCGCGCAAAAAGCGCTGCAGCTCGACCCCTCGCTTGCCGAAGCCCACGCCACGCTGGCCGTGATCCGCTTCGAGCACGACTGGGACTTTGCCGGCGCCGACCGCGAGTACCGCCGCGCCATCGAGTTGAAGCCGGACTACGCGTTCGCGCATCAGTGGTACGCGGAGTATCTGGCCACCATGGGCCGTCACCAGGAAGCGGTGGCCGAAGTCCGCCGGGCCCTCGAACTCGATCCATTCTCCCGCAGCATCAATCTGGTGTATGGCCAGATCCTGATGTATTCGCGCGATTACGTAGCGGCCACCGCGCAATTCCGCAAGCTGATCGACTTGCACCCCGATTTTGCCGAGCCTTACGCGCACCTGAACCGCATTTATCTCCAGCAGGGTAAAGAGCGCGAGTTTGCTGAGTACTTTCTCCAGTGGGCGGAGCGGACCGGCTTTCTGGCAAAGGAATTGGAAGGCTACCGCCGCGCCTACCAGAGCGGCGACGTCCGCGCCCTGCTGCGCGAGCGCAAGCGCGTGCTCTTGCAACAGGCCGAAACCTACTATCGCGCGCCCTACATGGTCGCCCGCATCCACGCCCTGCTCGGCGAGCGCGACGCCGCCTTCCAGTGGCTCGAGAAGGCCATGCTCCAGCGCGACGATTTCATCATCCACGTCACCGTGGACCCCGAATTCGATTCCATCCGCTCCGACCCCCGCTTCCAGCAACTCCTCAAGCGCATCGGTTTACCCTGAGGCGCCCGCAGCACGCCGGAGCGTTTGCGCGGCCGCGCCCGCCAGGGTTACTTCGGGCGCGACTCGATACTTCCCTTGTATCGCCTGTTCGCTTGACTGACGCCTCAGCCCAAGGCTGCTGCACTGATCATCGGCTACCGATCACCGCCCACTGCTTTCGTTGACTTCGTTCGCCCCGCCGTGCTACTCATACAACGCCTTTTTCGCAAGCGAAACAGGATGCCGGATGGCTCAGAGTCGGCGGATCGTAGTCACTTTGCAAAGCGTCTTAGAGAGCGTGGATTTGGCCGAGGGGGTAGCCCTCAGCATTTCCGAGGCCGCCGGCTTTGACGAAGGCGATCGCCACAAGATTGGCATGGCCGTGCGCGAAGGCGTAATCAACGCTCTCCAGTACGGCAATCAGATGTCGCCGGAAAAAATCGTGCGGCTCACGATCACCCTGGCGGCGGATCGTCTGCTGATCCAGGTGCTCGACCAAGGCACAGGCTTCGATCTTTCCGACGTGCCTGACCCGCTGGCGGAAGAGAATCTGCTCAAGGCGTCGGGCCGCGGCATCCTGCTGATGCGGTCGTTCATGGACGAATTCTCAGTCGCGCGCGCGCCGGAGGGCGGCGCCGAGCTTTCGATGTCCAAGTTGTACCCGGCGGTTCGCTCGGCCGGTTGACCTGGCGGCGGCCTCCGGCAAGTCAGGCGAGCGTTCGCCCGCCAAGTGCGGATGGGCGTTGGCGCAAGGGTAGGAGGAAAGAACTCCGTGAGTTTCAAAGCGACGGCGCGTGAAGCGGGTGGCGTGACCATCATTGACCTCAGCGGGCGCATCACGCTGGGCGAAGGCAGCTCCATGCTGCGCCAGATGGTGCGCGACCTGCTCGGCAAGGGGCAGCAGAAAATTTTGCTCAACCTCGGCGACATCAGTTATATCGATAGCTCCGGCATCGGCGAACTGGTGAGCGGCTACACCACGGTGCGCAATCAAGGCGGCGAACTGAAGCTGCTGCAGCTCACCAAGAGGGTTCACGACTTGCTGCAAATCACCAAACTCTATACGGTTTTCGACGTCCACGATAGCGAACAGCGCGCGCTGGAAAGCTTCAAGTAGCGTCAAGCCTCGATCGGTGCCTGTTTCGCCGGCTTCGTTCGGCTGCAGTTTTCTGGCTTTTGGCATCACACTTCAGACGTCAGACTTCCGACTTCCGGCGTCCGACTTCTGGTTTGTTACTGCACGGAGGACAAATGCAACGGGGTTTCATTGTCGTGTTTGCCGTAATCTTTCTCAGCGCTTGCGCCGCCAAGGAGCCCAGCCCGCCCGACGTGGCGGCCAATGCGGTGAGTGGCGAATCCATCCTGAAGCATATTCGCGTGCTCGCCAGCGATGAATACGAAGGCCGCGCCCCCGGCTCGAAAGGCGAGCAACTCACGCTGAAATATCTGGAAGGCCAGTTCCGCGCCGCAGGCCTCGAGCCCGGCAATCCCAATGGCACTTATTTGCAGCAGGTTCCTCTGGTTGGAATCACAGCCGATCCTTCGATGACCCTCACCATTGCCGGCCGCGGTCGCAAGCTCACGCCCAAGTTCGGTACCGACTTCGTGGCGTGGACCAGGCGCGTTACCGATACCGTCTCTATCGAAAACGCGGAATTGGTTTTTGCCGGTTACGGCGTGCAGGCCCCCGAATTCCAGTGGGACGACTTCAAGGGCATAGACGTCAAGGGCAAAGTGATCGTGGTGCTGGTGAACGATCCGCCCGTTGCGGACGAGAAAGTATTCGGCGGCGAGGCCATGACCTACTACGGCCGCTGGACCTACAAGTACGAAAAAGCCGCCGAACTCGGCGCCGCCGGCTGCATCATCATCCACGAGACCGGCCCGGCCGGGTATCCGTGGGCCGTGGTGTTCGGCGGATGGACCGGCGAGCGCTTCGATCTCTCCACGCCCGGCAAGAATATGCACCGCGCCGCTGTGGAAAGCTGGGTAACGTGGGAGACGGCAGATAGGATCTTCAAGGCTGCGGGCCAGAACCTTACCGAATTGAAGAAGGTTGCGGCCACGCGCGAGTTCAAGCCGGTGCCGCTCGGCCTGAACGCCAGCCTCAGCATCAAGAACACGCTGCGCGAAGTCGCGTCGAACAATGTGATCGCCAAGCTCACCGGCAGCGATGAAGGACTGAAAGACGAATACGTCGCGTTCATCGCACACTGGGATCACTTCGGCATCGGCCCCGAAGTTGACGGCGACACGATCTACAACGGCGCTTTGGACAACGCCTCCGGCACGGCCATGCTGCTGGATATCGCTGCCGCTTTCAAGAAGCTGCCTACGCCGCCGCGCCGCTCGCTGCTGTTTATCGCCGTCACCGCAGAAGAACAAGGCCTGCTCGGCTCGCAATACTATGCCGAGAATCCGCTCTACCCGCTGGCCAAGACCGCCGCCGTGGTCAACATGGACGCGCTGAACGCGCTCGGGCGCACCAAAGACATCGTCAGCATCGGCATGGGCAGCTCGTCAATCGACGGCGTGGTGCGCGAAGCCGCCGCCGCGCAGGGCCGCACCGTGAAGCCCGACGCCGAGCCGGAAAAAGGCTTCTTCTATCGCTCCGACCATTTCAACTTTGCCAAGCAAGGTGTGCCCGCGTTCAATCCCGACGGCGGCACGGAGTTCATCGGCAAGTCGCCCGAATGGGGCATGAAAATGCGCGAGCAATACACCACTGAGGACTACCACAAGCCGTCCGATGAAGTGAAAGATTACTGGGACATGGCCGGCGCAGTGGAAGACGCGCGCCTGTGCCTGCTGGTCGGCTACCGCATCGCCAACGCCGATGCCATGCCCACGTGGAATCCCGGCTCCGAATTCAAAGCCAAGCGCGACGCCTCACTCCGCGCCAAGTAGCACAGCCACTCCTGGCTGTGCGTCTTTGCGGCCCTCGCACGGCTCGCCAGCAAACGGTGGCCTCACCGAAACGCGATGCTCGTCGCACGAAGGCAGTCAGCCGTGGCTCTGTCCCGTCAAGTAGTGATGGTCGCCCTGCTTCCAATCCTCGCGTGCCGGCGCAAAGAAGGCCAGCACCACGCTATCCTCCAACGCCCATACTTCGTGCTCCGTGTCGCCGGGGATCAGCAGCATTTCGCCGGCGCGCACGATGAATTCGCGCCCGCGCGTCGCGATGCGCAGCGCGCCGCTGACCACACAGGTGTGCTGCTCGGCTTCATGCTGGTGCGGCGCGGCATGCATGCCTCTGCTGAACTCGAAGCGCGCCAGCGTGGCTCGCTCGCCCCACACCACGCGCCGGGCGACACCGTCGCCGAGTTGCTCGCGCGCCACCCCTTCCCAGCGTAGAATCTCCATCGTCTTCTCCTGCGATGGCTACACATGATATGACAACCGCGCGCCCCATGCGTCCGCCGCTCAAACCGCTCGCCCGAGCCGTTGTTGTGTTTCTCGCTTTGGCGGCGCTGGCGAGCGCGCTGGCGGTCGCCGCGCGGCAGCCGGACGCGCCGCGCTTTGATGCATCAGGGCCGCGCGAAAAATTCGCGCGCGGCCGCCACGGCATGGTGGCGGCCTCGACGCCCTACGCAGTGGCCGCCGGCGCACGCATCCTCGAGCAGGGCGGCAATGCCGCAGACGCTGCGGCCGCTACGTGCTTCGCATTGATGGTCACCGACCCGGCAATGACCAGCCTCGGCGGGCGTACGCAGATGGTGATCTATCTCGCCGATGGCGCCGTGGCTGCCATTGACGGCGCCACCGAATCCCCTGCCGCGGTGCCACCGCTTGCCGGCCAAGGCGACGACCGCCGCGGCTATCAAGTGGTGCCGGTTCCGGGCAATCCCGCCGCGCTGCAGATGCTTGTGTCCCAGTATGGCCGGCTGAAACTGGCACAGGTGATACAGCCGGCGATCGAACTCGCGGAGAATGGTTTTGCCGTGACACCTGCCATCGCCGAGATTTTCGCCGCCGAGCGCGAGAAGCTCGCGCGCAATCTTGGCGCGGCAGCGAATTTTCTCAAGCCCGATGGCTCCACATACGCCGCCGGTGAAATCTTCAAGCAGCCGCGGCTGGCCCGCACGCTGAAAGAAATCGCGCGGCGCGGCCCAGCGGCGCTCTATCGCGGCGCGCTCGGCAAAGCGCTGGTAAAGGACGTGACGGCCAACGGCGGCTACGTGCGCGAATCGGACTTGCGCGCTTACAAGCCGCTGCCCGGCGTGGTGCATCGCGCCCACTATCGTGGATACGAAGTGCTCACCGCCGGACGACGCGCGTGGGGCGGCACGCTGGTGGAGATGCTGCACATCCTCAACCACTTCGAAATTGCACGCGGCGAACCAACCGCGCAGGAACTGGAAATCATTGCGCGCACTATCGCGCAAGCCATCGCCGACCGGCCGCAGCAGGTCGGCACTCTCACCTCGAAGCCCGTGGGCTACACGCTGGAGGAGATGGCCACGCCGGAGTTCGGCCGCAGGCGCGCCGAACTGGTGCGCAAGCAACTCTCGCAGCCATC
>JBOGNS010000218.1:0-7915 GCA_050747305.1 Candidatus Acidiferrales bacterium
GGCTGAAGATGGCCGTGTTGGCCCCAATGCCTAGCGCCAGCGTTAGCAGCGCCACCAGCGTGAAGCCGGGCGAACTTTTCAGGCTTCGTAGTCCGTAACGCGAATCCTGCCGTAGCCAGTCCACCGAAAACCCTCCTGACCTTCGCCGATCCCCGTGCCACCGCCTGTTGATTGCACCTGCCCTGCCATCAGCACGCGCCGCCAAACCCCATGCTATCTGTCGCTTTGGCGCAGTCGCGCCAGCCTGTGGCTCTCTCCATGTCCGTTGGCGCGAAGGTTCGTCCGAAACCGAACACGCCTCGGTCCTCTGCTCAGGCCCTTCTACGACGACCTGCTCTGGCCCTTCTACGATCGCCGTCGCGCCCCATTTTTTTCTTGACAACGAATTGTCTATTCGTTATAATTTGCGGCCATGATTGGCAAAACGAATATACCGACCGGTTTTCCACTTCGTGCCGGTCCGCCTTCCACCGCCCGTCGCCCCCTCTCGCCAGCCCTCGCGCCACCATATCCGGCCGTCGAATCGCTGGTCAGTGTTTTTCCCCATCGACTGCGATGCCCAGCGAAGCCAGTTTCAAAGATCATTCAGAATCAGTGGCTTGCGAACAGCCTTCGTACCTTCGATTTCTATAACCTATTAATTCGTAATGGCTTACAGGCGATTCGTGTAGAGCCCCCCCCTCCTGCGGCTACAGCTCCTATGCTGGAGTTCGAATCGCTGGTCAGCGCCATACCCCATCGATCGCGAGGCCCGGCGAAGCCAGTTTCACAAGCCATTAAGAATCAATGGCTTGTGTATAGCCTTCGTAGCTTCAATTTCTATAAGCCATTTCTTCGCAATCGTTTGCGTACGATTTGCGTATACCCCCCCCAGTTTCCATTTTCCAATTTCCATTTTCGTCTGGATGGCTCTCGACTACGAAAGGATCTGCGGCTGTACTTGCGGCTGCGGCGCCTCCACAGGGAGGAGACTTCATGATCCCGCGGTACACCCGCGAAGAGATGGGGCGCATCTGGAGCGATGCCAACCGCTTCCAGCGCTGGCTCGACGTCGAGATTGCCGCCACCGAAACGCTGGAAGAAGCCGGCACCGTGCCGCGCGGCACCGCCGCGGCCTTCCGCTCCCGCGCCAAGATCGATGTCGCGCGCATCCTCGAGCACGAAACCCGCGTAAAGCACGACGTGGTGGCCTTCACCCTGGCCGTGGGCGAGTCGCTAGGCAGTGCCGAGCACGCGCGCTGGCTGCACTATGGGCTCACCTCGAATGACGTTGTGGATACCGCGCAGGCGTTGCTGATCCGCGATGCCTCACACCTGATCGCGCAGGGCCTGGAAAAATTCGGCGAGGTGCTCAAAAAGCGCGCTTACGAATTCCAAGACACGCCGCAAATCGGCCGCACCCACGGCATCCACGCTGAACCGATTACCTTCGGGTTGAAGATTGCCCTGTGGTATGCCGAGAACCGCCGCAACATCGAGCGCTTCCGTCAGGCTGCGGCGCAAATGGCTGTCGGAAAAATTTCCGGCGCCGTCGGCAACTGCGGCGACCTCGGCCCGGACCTCGAAGAGAAAATCTGCCGCAAGTTGGGACTCGAAGTAGCGCCCATCAGCTCGCAAATCATTCAGCGCGACCGCCACGCGCATTACGTCTCCACGCTGGCCATCATCGCCGCATCGCTGGAAAAAATTGCGCTGGAAATCCGCCATCTCCAGCGCACCGAAGTGCGCGAAGCGGAAGAGCCGTTCGGCGGCGAGCAGCGCGGCAGCTCGATCATGCCGCACAAGCGCAACCCGGTGAATTGCGAGCAGGTGTGCGGCCTGGCGCGCGTGGTGCGCGCCAACGCGCAGGCCGCGCTGGAAAACGTTGCGCTGTGGCACGAGCGCGATATCTCGCACAGCTCGGTCGAGCGCATCGTCCTGCCCGATTCCACGATTCTCGCGGACTACCTGCTGGCGCGCATCACCGGCATCGTCGAAGGGATGCGCGTTTTCCCCGAACGCATGATGCGCAACCTCGAGGCAACGCACGGCGTGATCTTTTCGGGGCCGCTGCTGCGCGACTTAGTGGAAGCAGGCGCGACCCGCGAAGAGGCTTACAAACTGGTGCAGGAGCACGCCATGGCCGCGTGGGAAAGCGAATCGAGCCTTCGCGATCGTGTCGCTGCCGACCCGCGCATCACGAAATTCCTTGACAGCAAAGCATTGCAGCGTACATTCAATCTTTCGCGCCAGCTTCGTCACGTGGACGCGATTTTCGCGCGCGTGTTTCGCTGACGCGCCCGCCCTTCTCAGGCACGGCATGGAACGGGAAAACAGCAACAGCAAGGCGCGCATCCGCATCCTCGTGGTGGACGACGAGCCCGCGCTCTGTGAGCTCATGGATGCGGTGCTCACCGGAGCAGGGATGGACGTGCGCACGGTTTGCGACGGCGCGCAGGCCGTCGCGCGCCTCGAAAAAGAGAAATTCGACGCCGTATTCCTCGACGTGTGGATGCCCGCGCCCGATGGCTTCGAAGTGGCCCGGCAGATGCGCGCCTCCGGCTTCAATCGGAATACGCCGCTGGTAATGATCACCGGCGACGCCGACCCCAGCGTGCTCAAGCGCGGATTCGAGGCCGGCGCGAACTATTTCCTGTTCAAGCCCATGGACCGCCGCGGGCTGCTGCGCTTGGTGCGCGCCACGCAAGGTTCGATTCAGAATGAGAAGCGGCGCTTCCAGCGCGTGGAATTGCGCTGTCCCGCCATGGTGCAGTCCGGGGCGGAGCGCATCGAAGGGCACACCGCAGACCTCAGCCTGAACGGCGTGTTGGTGGAAGCCGACCGCCTGTTTGAGAAGAATGCGAGCGTGGACGTCGAGATTAAGCTGCCCACCGGCCCGCCGCTGCGCGGGCGCGGCCGCGTGATGCGCAAGCTCGAGCGCCACATGGGCATCGCGCTCGACAACATGCAAGCCGGCGAAAGCGCCCGCCTGCAGGAATTCCTGCTGCCGCTGATCCTCTCCGCCATCGATCAGGAGGTGGCGCAAGCTTGAGCCGAACGGAATCGCATCCCTCTCGGCCCTATGCCAGTGTGGAAACATCAAGGCGGCCGGTTGCCTTACCTCATTCACGCCGGGCTTAAGATGAGCCAACACACCGGGGATCCAGCGAAGGAGGTGAGTGCGATGCTCTACGTTGTGCGCTGGACGTATGTGCTCGGAGTCCTTTGCGCGCTGATAGCGGTGGTGTGGCGCGGCTTGATGACCTTGGGATACGCGCTGCCACAAAGGATCATTCTCGGGCAAACCGTCTATGACATGAGTTTCTACAAGGGCGCGCTGCTGCTTCTGGTTTTGTCCATCGCGTCGGCAAACTACGCCGAATACGCCGAGAGGCGCAGCACGAGAACCCTCCGCTAGTCCGGCATCCTGGGCGGCATCGCGTAAGGCGATCCCGCCGAGGGACGCGTGGAAAGAACGGCGCAACGGCTGCCTCGTCGCCGGCGAATCGCGCGACGTAATTGACTGCTGCCCTCTGCGCCGCTATAATCTTCATTCCCGCTGCGGTACCGCGTTTCCCTTCGACTGGGTTCGCAACCGTCCGGTAGTGCGGAATCGGAATTAACCAGAACTTATGGAGTGAAGAACGGTGAAAGCGACATTGCTGCGTCCGGGCATGATCATCCAGCACGAAGGCGATCTGTATGCCGTGTTCAGCGTGGAGCACCGCACGCCCGGCAACAAGCGCGGCTCCATGCAGACCAAATTGCGCAACCTGCGCAGCGGCACCATCTCCGACTATCGCTTCCGCGCAGAAGATCAGGTGGACCGCGCGATCCTCGATGAAGTCGAATTCCAGTTTCTTTACGGCGACACCGCGGGCTACCACTTCATGAACACGGAAAATTACGAGCAGATTCACCTGGGCAAGGAAATTCTCGGCGATGCCACCGATTACCTGATTCCCGACATGAATGTGAAGATCGAATTCCACGACGGCACTGCGCTCGGCGTCAGCTTGCCCGACACGGTGGATTTGAAAGTCACTGACACTGAGCCGGGCCTGCAAAGAGCCACCGCCAGCTCGGTGATGAAGCCCGCCACGCTGGAAACCGGCCTGGTGGTGCATGTGCCGCCGTTCATCAGCATCGGCGAAAAAATCAAAGTGAACACCGCGGAAGGCACCTACGTCTCTCGCGCGTAAGCTAAACTCTTCGCTTCTATAACTCGGATTGCTAGAAAGGGCCGGATTTGCGCCGGCCCTATTTCTTTTGTGCCAAAGGACGATGCGATGCGTGAAGCCGAATTCATCGAAGCATTTGAAAGCTGCACACTGCCAGCGGCACGGTTCCGTCATGCCGACCACGTGCGGCTGGCTTGGCTTTACTTGCGCGACAAGCCGGCCGCCGCCGCGCTGGAAGCCTTTTGCACCGGACTGAAGCGCTTCGCAACAGCCAATGGCAAGCCGGGCCTCTACCACGAAACCATCACATGGGCTTATCTGCTGCTGATTCGCGAGCGCCGCGAGCGCATGGCACGCGAGCACTCCTGGGAGGAATTTTGTTCCGCCAACGCGGATCTTCTGAACTGGAAGGACTCAATCCTCAAGCGTTACTATCGCGAAGCCACACTGAAATCGGAGTTGGCGCGCCGCGTCTTCGTTCTACCTGATCGCGCGCTTTAACCGTGGCGAGCCGATCTAAAAGATCGGTCCCTACATTTGCCACTCGTCACTTGTCACTCGCCACTGCCTTTTTCAGCAGCGCAATCTGGCCCGCGTGATAGAGCGTGTGCTGCACCACGCCGTGCAGCATGAACCAGATGGAATAGGGCTTGCCTTCCTGGTTGAGCACCTTGTCGAACAAGCGCGCGTCATCGAACTTCGCAATCGCGTCGGCGAACCCGCGCAGGTCCGCCATCGAGCGCTCGCGATCGCGCTGCCATGCGGCCTCGCTGGTTTCGCGGATAGCCGCCCAGTCTTCTTGTGGCGTAATTTTCACGCGCTCGCCGCCCATGCGCCGTCGCGCAGCATTGGCCCACACTGCGCAGTGCAACGTCAACTCCCAAATCGAGTGCGCCGCCGCAATCGGCTTCGCCGCGGCCTGTTTTGCGTTGACGCCCTCCAGTATTTCGCCGAGTGACGGCCCGTGCCACGCCTCGCCTTCGATGGCCCGGCGCATTTGATCCGCGATTCGCTCGCTCTCAGTCATAGAATCCTTGAACTCGCGTAGCCTTTCCACTTAGCGGCCCGGCGCCTGCATTTGCGGCGCGCGCGCTGACGAACGTAAGTGCTGCAACAGGAACACCAGAATTCCAATCGTAAGCAGGATCGGAACCGGCGCGTACCAAGCCGAAATCAAAACCCTGCCCGTGTACGCCTGCATGAAAGCCACCCAAACCAAAGTGGTCGCGGCAATCTCCGCGCCCCGCGACGCGCGGATGCGTGCCGCGCCCGGAATCCAGCCCAGATGCGCAAGCGCCATCACCACGATGGCGAGATAAATTACGCCGCCGGTAAGCGTCACCAGCAGCCAGCCGCCCCGCGCGCGGATGCTTTCGCCCTGTGTCACCTGCGCCAGCAACAGCACGAAAGCCAAATGCACGACGTGCACGCCGGCAAAAATCACGAACAGGTTGCGCTGGCGACGTGCCGCGCGCGTATCGAGCCCGCCGCGCCAGCGCAGCCAGCCCTGCCGCAGCAGCCACACCAGAAACAGCGTAACCGAGAGCCGCGCCGTGCCGCGCACCAGCACCTCGATTGTGGCTTCATCCCACAGCATAATTTCGATCCTGCGAGACGCGGCTCTAGTCGGCGCGTTTGCGAGCCTGCGCCATCGTTTTCTCCACGGCGTCGGCAGTGCGCGGCAGCCGCTCGGTGAGCAGCTTGTAGCCGGTTTCGGTGATCAGCACGATGTCTTCGATGCGCACGCCGAGATTTTCTTCCGGAATGTAAATTCCCGGCTCGATGGTGAGCACCATACCGGGTTCCAGCGGGCGCGGCGGGCCCACGTCATGCACGTACAGCCCGATGTGATGCCCGAGGCCGTGGATGAAGTATTTTCCCAGCGGCTCGCCATGCTGATCTTTGCCGTGCGCGTTCATATACTCGGTGGCGATGCGGACCAGGCTGTTCTCGCCGCGGCCGCCCATCGTCATGCCGGGCTTGAGCGCGGCCAGCACCGCATTCTGCGCGCCAAGCACGATTTCGTAAATCTCGCGCTGGCGTGGCGTGAACTTGCCATTGGCGGGCAGCGTGCGCGTGATGTCCGCCACATAGCCGCTGTATTGCCCGCCCACGTCGAGCACCACCACATCGCCATCCTTGATTTGGTTCACCGGATGCGCGTAGTGCAGCACCGTGGAGTTGAAGCCGCTGCCCACAATCGGCGCGTAGCCTTCCGCCTCGCACCCCGCAGCCTTGTGGACGTATTCCATCTTGGCCGCGACTTCATATTCCCAAATCCCGGGCCGCATCATGCGCATCGCTTCCAGATGCGCATCGATGGAGGCTTCGATGGCTTTGGTGAGCAGCTTCATCTCCGAACGCGATTTAATCTGCCGCATCGTGGCGATGGCGCTGGTGATGTCGAGAAACTGCGCATTGGGCGCGGCCTGCTTCAGCCACTCGAGCCAGTTCTGGCGGTGCGGATAGCCGGCGGCATTCTCCACCGGCAGCAAGGTGTAAAACGTTGAACCCTGCTTGGCCAGAGCTTCCAGGTCGCCGCGTAGCGCCGCAAACGGCTTCACCGTAGCGAAGCCCGTGCGCTCTTGCACGCCAGCGTCGTCGGGGCCGAGGCGCACCCCGTTCCAGCGCTCTGCCTGCGGGTTGCGCTCGGGCAGGTAGAGAATTTCGCGCGGGCTATCGGGCGCATCCGGATGCAGCACCAGCGCGGCGCCTTCTTCGTTGTGCCCGGTCAAGTAGTAAAAGTAATGCTCTTGCTGGAAGACGTAGGCGGGCGACGCATCCTCGCGCCCCGTGTAACCGAAGATCACCACCGGCGCATCGGCCTGCGCGCGCACTTTCGCGCGGCGCTCCGCGTAGCCGGAGTTGGGCTCGCGCTCGCGCGGCGCAGCGTGCACCGATAGTGCGGCAAGCAGGCCAATCGCCGCGAGAAAGGCCAGTGCGTGAGCGCCAATGCGCGCGTGACCCGTGACTTGTGACTCGTGACTCGTAATCCAGCAGCGGCGATGGAACATCCGTCCTCCAGCGATCACCAAGCAGAGCAAAAACATTAACACAGACTGCGCGGAGACACTCTAGCGTGGCACTCGGGCCGCGTTGACTCCCATCAAGCGTTGGCTCTAAGATGCCCTCACTCCCTTCAAGCGGTTTCATCTGTGGAATCAGAAAGGATGCGTCACATGACTTTGCAAGGGCAGCACGCTCTGGTGACCGGAAGCTCTCGCGGCATTGGCAGAGGTATTGCGCTCAAACTGGCGGAGCAAGGCGCGCGGGTCGCCATCAACTATCTCAAGAACGAGGCTGCTGCGAAGGACACCCTGCAGCAGGTTCGCAAGACGGGCTCGGATGGGATCCTGATTCAAGCCGACGTCGCGCAGCCGGAAGAAATTCGCAAGATGTTTGCGCGGGTGAAAGCAGAATTCGGCCACCTGGGGATTTTCATCAGTAATGCGCGCACCGACGTTGGGACGTTCTTTCAAGCGCCACTCAACATCACCCTCGAGCAGTGGGATACCGCGCTGAACTCACAAGCCAAAGCCTTCCTGCTCGCCGTCCGCGAAGCTGCGAGCCTGATGGGCGACGCCGGTCGCATCGTCGCCATCACATATGCGGCAGGAAGTGTGACCGGAAGCTGGCAGCCGTGGGTCGGCATGGGTTCGGCCAAAGCTGCGATGGAATCGCTGGTGCGGTATTTTGCAGTGGCGCTGGCGCGCCGGCGGATTACGGTGAACGCCGTCAGCCCGGGCTGGATTGAC
>JBOGNS010000219.1:0-4800 GCA_050747305.1 Candidatus Acidiferrales bacterium
AGGAACCCACGCCACCGCCTTACTTCCCCGGTTACTGTTTGCGTTTTCTTTTTAGTGCCTTTTGCTCTTCCGCCCTTTGGCTATTTTTGCTTTTTTGCCTTTTTCCTTTTTACTTGCTTGCACGTGCCCAGAGGAAGTTGATGAGGGCGAGGGCGGTGACGGCGAGCAGGACGTAAAGATGTTGCAGTTCCATCCGCAAGACGAGCGCGGCGCAGAAGGCGATGCCCAGAAAAGCGAAGAGCCAGCCGGCGGGGAGACGAAAGGCGTCGGCGTGCGGGTTGCGGCGGCGCAGCACAATCACCGCGCCGCACACGGTGGCGTAGGTAAACAGGCGCGCCACAGCGGAGAGGATCGCGTTCCAGAAAAAGCTGCCGTAGATGGCGAGCGCGAGCGCCAGCGCGGTGTAGACCATGATCGAGACGTGCGGCGTGCGGAATACCGGATGGACCGCGGCGAACGGGGAGGGGAAGTCGCGCTGCTCGGCCATGGCGTAGGTCATGCGCGGCGCGCTCACCATTTGCCCGCTGAGGTAGCCATAGGTGGAAAGCATGGCCGCGGCAGCGATGAACGCGGCGCCGGGCGCGCCAAACATCACGCCGGCAGCGTCGGCCAGCGGCCGCGCGCTCATGTGCGACACGGGCACCAGCGTCATCACCACCAAATGAATCAGCATGTAGAGCGTGGCGCACACGCCCAGCGCGGTGAGCAGGGCAAATGGCGCATCGCGGCGCGGGTCTTTCACTTCGCCCATGGGCATCAGCGCGGATTCGAAGCCGCCCAGCGCGAACACCAGCGCCAGCGCGGCGAGGAACCAATCGTTGGCGCTGGCTTCAGCCATCCCCACCGGAAAACGGCCGGAAGTAAAGCCGATTCCCGCGGCGACGAAGAGCAGCAGCGGCAGAAGTTTGGCCACGGTAAAAAAATTGCTGAGTCGCGCGCCGGAGCGCACGCCGCGCACGTTGATGGCGCAGAGGATTCCCAGCACAGCGGTCAGCAGGGCGATGCGTGGCCAGCCCGTGGTGGCGGCGGGCCAGAATTGCCCGAGCGAAATCACGAAGAGGTTGGCGTTGGCGGCAGCCGAGGCCAGCCGCACCAGAAATGCCAGCCAGCCCATCTCGATGCCGGTGAATCGCCCGAACGTGGCGCGCGCGTAAAGGTACGGCCCGCCGGCGGCGTTGAACTGTGATGAGACTTCCGCGAAACAGGCCATGATGATGCCCATGCCGATGGCGGCGATCAGGTAAGCGAGGGGCGCGGCGGAGCCGAGCAGTTGCGCAACTTGCAGTGGCAGGCCGTAGATGCCGCTGCCGATGACGGCGTTGATGACCAGCGCCACCAGCGTCCAGCGACCGATGGCGCGTAACAGTTGCGGAGGGGCGTCGCTCATCGCGCCGGACTCTAGCATAGGAAGGAAGCAGCGTCACCGCAAAGTTGCTGCCCGCGAGCGCGAAATGAGCGGGCGCGGCAAGCAGCGCCCCTACCCGGCTCACGTTGACGGCAGCGGGGCGTCGCAGTTGGGGCAGGAAACCTGGCCGGGCGCGATGTACTGCGAGCAGGCGGGACAGCGGTGGGCATCGCTGCGGGTACGCCTCGGCATGCCCATCACACCGATCGCACGCGCTCCTACCAGCGCGAAGATCAGGCCCATGCCGCCGCAAAAGAGCGAGATGCCGAAAAATTCGAAATTGTAGCCGGCGTTGTATTCGATCTCGGTGGGCGCGGCGGGATTGTAATGAATCGAGTGGCGGGCGCCGGGCGGAAGGTGGTCCACTTTTTTCTGCATCCAGGAGCGAAAGGAAGTGCCGTAGCCGTTGTCGGTGCGCGTGAGGTATTCGCGGCCGGCGACGGTGTAGCGGAAGCGAAAGGCGGCTTTGTAAAGCGTGTCGCCCTCGGCGTCGTCGTAGCTGATGACTTCGCTTTCGACGACTTCGGCTTGCACTTGCGGCCAGGAGCGAATCACGGTGAAGCGCTTCTCGGCAAACCAGCCGCCAACGCCCAGGAACACCAACCCGACGGCGAGGAAAATTCCGCCCAGCCAGCGCGTGGCCTGCTTGCGGCTCGAGTCGAAAGCCATCGTTTCCTCCTTACGTGGAGCGATCAGTGCAAGATCGGACGCGGAACAATTGTGGCCTGCACCGGCGCCGGGCGGCGCGTCTCCAGCATGTAGTTGCGCGCGGCGCCGAAGCCGCCGATGCCGATGTGCAGGATGGAAACCCAGCGCTCGAGCTTGTGATGTCCCTTGCGATGCAGCCAGTAAGAGACGCCGATGGATGCGGCAGTGGCGCCCAGTTCGATGGCCACGAAAGCCGGCTTGTTGTCGACCACCTCGTTGGTGAGCAGGATTTCGTCGCGGCCGCGCGCGCGCATGTTGAGTGTGGAAGCGAAGTCGAGCGCGCGCACAGCGAAGACGCCGGCGAAGAGTTTCGCGTTCCGCGAGTCCCAGAAGCGGTGGGATGTCTGCTGGGCGTTGCTGGGAGGCTCAAGCTTTGGCGGAAGCGGGCGCTGTGTTTGCGCCGCATGAGGTTGCTGGTCCGGCGGCGGAGGTTCCGCCGGCGCGGGCTGCTGCGCGCGCAAGCCGGCCGCGGCGTAGAGGATGAGCACCGACAAGGCAAGCACTCGCATCGAAGTTGCGGCAAGAATATCGCAGCGGGCGATGCAAATGAAGAGCGCGGCGAGCGCGACGTGCTGCGGTGCTCATGTACAATGGCGAGTCGCTCGGCTGTGGGTGCGAGCGCGCGATGACCGACACTTCCGCACTATTCCCGCGCAGCTTTCGCAAGGCGTACCCCGTGGCGGTGCGCGGCGAAGGCTGCTACGTCTACACCGCCGACGGCAGGCGCATTCTGGATGCGGCGGGCGGCGCGGCGGTGGTTTCCATCGGGCATGGCGTGGCGGAGATTGCGCGCGCCATAGCTGAGCAGGCCGGGCAGATCGCGTTTGCGCACACATCGCAATTTCATACTGAGGTGGCGGAGCAGTTGGCCGCCAAGCTGCGCGCGCTGGCGCCGGCGAACTTTCGCGCGAATGGCCGCGTATGGTTCACCTCCGGCGGATCAGAGGCCACGGAAACTGCGCTGAAGCTGGTGCGGCAGTATTGGCTGGAGCGCGGGCAGCCGCAGCGGGTGCGCGTGGCGTCGCGCTGGCAGAGCTATCACGGGGCCACGCTGGGCGCGATGACGGTGAGCGGCAACTACCGCCGGCGCGCGCCCTACGCCCCATGGCTTGCGGGCTGGGGACACATCGATCCGTGCAATTGTTACCGCAAGCCGCTCGGGCAAACGACGGTGAAATGCAAAGCGCGATGCGCGGATCAACTGGAAAACTTTGTGCTGCAAGCCGGGCCGGAGAACGTGGCGGCGTTCATCTTCGAGCCGGTGTCGGGCGCAACGCTGGGCGGTGTCGTGCCACCGGACGGCTACTTGCAGCGCATTGCGGAGATTTGCAAGCGATACGAGATTCTGCTGCTTGCCGACGAAGTTCTCACTGGGCTGGGGCGCACCGGGCGCAATTTCGCGGTGGAGCATTGGGGCATCGAGCCGGACATCATTTTAATTGGCAAGGGCGCGTCGAGCGGCTATGCGCCGCTGGGCGCGGTGCTGGCGGCGCCGCGCGTGTGGGAGCCGCTCGAGAAAGGTTCGGGCGGGCTCGAACACGGCTTCACGTATCAGGCCAGCCCGGTGGCGGCGGCGGCAGGGCTCGCGGTGCTGAAGTATGCGGAGGAGCGGCGCTTGTTTGAGCGCGTGGCACAGGCGGGTGAAGAGTTGAAGCGCGCGCTGGCGCCATTGCGCGAGTCGCCGGTGGTGGGGGATGTGCGCGGGCTGGGCCTGCTGGTTGGAGTCGAGTTCGTGCGCGACAAGGCCAGTGGCGAGCCATTCGCCCCCGAGAAGAAAGTTGCCGAGCGTGTGAAGCACGCAGCGTGGGAGGCGGGCGTGGCGACTTATCCCATTCAAGGTTGCGTGGACGGCGAGCGCGGGGATCACGTGATGCTGGCCCCGCCGTTCATTATCTCTTCGGGTGAAATCGCAGAAATCGCACGGGCACTGCAATCTGCCGTCGCGCTTATCGCCGGGGAAGAAAAGCTTTAGGAGAAACACAGTGGCGTGGAGGCTGCACAGAGCACACGAAGAGCCTCTGTGAACTCTGTGCTTCTCTGTGACTCTGTGTTTTTCTGAGAAGGGACGATGGAACGAGACCGAGCGAATCAAACGCGGTCGACGACTGCACTGGGAATTGCGAGGGTCATACTTGCGGTGTCGGCGCTCGCCGTGGCGGCGACGGCGCAGCGCGACAAAGTAGAGCCGATGATGGGATATACGCCGCGGCGAGCGGCGGAGCAGCGGAAGCTGGAGGCGAAGTATGCGGCGATACCGTCGGCGGCGGCGGCGCGGAAGCATCATCGGTTTTTCACGGCGGAGCCGCACCCGGCGGGTTCGGAGCGCAACAACGAATTAGCGCGGCACATTGCAGAGGTGTGGGAGCAGCAAGGGCTCGAAGATGTGACGATCCACCGCTACGACGTGCTCTCGTCGTATCCCCGTGAAGTGAAGCTGGAAATGGTCGCGCCGGTGCGCTACGCGGCGAGCTTGCGTGAAGATGCCTACGAGGTTGATCCCGACACGAAGAACCCGCGCGTCAGTTCCGGCTATCTTGGCTTCTCCGCATCCGGCGAGGTGACCGCGCCGGTGGTGTACGCGCACAGCGGCAACCCGGAAGATTACGCGCTGCTGGCCAAGCACGGCATCGACGTGCGCGGCAAAATCGTGCTGGTGCGCTACTCGAATCCCTACAGTTATCGCGGCT
>JBOGNS010000220.1:0-4041 GCA_050747305.1 Candidatus Acidiferrales bacterium
AACTGCTTAGCAGGCAGCCCTGTTCGGCCACTCCAGCACCTCTCCGCTGTTTGGCTATCGCGCCATCGCGCTTCGAAAGATAGCGCGGGCGCAACGGCTGCTGCGTGAAAATTATAGCATCAACTCCAGCCTATGGTCCGCTGGGTAAAGCGCGCGCCGATGAATCGGGGCAGGGCCTGATGGATCGGGGGAGGCGGCAGCCTTATTGCAGGCTGACGTTTTCCCAATCGCCGCGGATGATGGCCTCACGGATTTCCGCTGGCTTCAGTCCTGCGCGTGTGAGCTGGTCTGCAAGGAGAACCTCCTTGACGCAGACCGCTCAACCCGCGCCGTGACTGGTGGAGAAGCAGTCCACCAGGCTGCCGTGGCCCATCTTATCGCACCAGCAGTAGCAGGGCTGCTGCGCTAGCACGTCGGGGATGCGCGCGGCAATGCGGTAGGCGCGCGCCACTACCGGGATGCTGAAGTTCGACGCCGGCATGATCGTCGGTAGCGGTAGCGCATCTTCGAGGCGCGCATGAAAATGCGGCACGCGTTGCTCCGGCGCCTCAACCGCAGACGTAGCCGGCGCACCGGGAGTGGTGGCTGGGGCAGGCGTCGCGGCGCTGGGCGTCTGCGCGGTGTCATGCGCAGGCATCTCGCGCTGGGTGGCGCTATCGTCCGAGCGATTCGCTATGAGCAACGCAACCAGCACAACGCCGGCCAACGCAATCAGTGCTACATTCCTAGCCTTCACTCGCACCTCCGTCGTCTGCCTTCCGACATCCGACTTCCGCCGTCACTCCCCGTGCCTTATGGCCCGGAGCCGGTCACTGATCATCGATCACTGCCCGCCGATCACCGACTTCCGACCATGGCCAGCGGCTCGCCTTTGCTGACCGGCGGCGTGGCCACTACATACATGATTTCACCGGCGAACGGCGCGCGCACCTCTTCGATTGTATTACCGAAGAAATCGGTAAGCACGCCGAGCAGCGTGCCTTGTGCCACGGTATGTCCCGGCTGGACGCGCGCGTGGAACGTGCCAGTGTCCGACGCGCGCAGCACCACATTGCGCTCGATCCAGACCGGATGCTGCACGCGCTCCGGCTTCCCCGGCAGCATCTGTAAGTGGCGCAGCAGATTGAACACGCCCTTTTCCGCGAGGTCCGAGCCTTCATCATCCACGCGGCCCAGCCCGCCGGTTTCGGTGGTGATGGAAGGCTTGCCGCGGGTGATGGCGGTATTCGACGTATATACGGACTGGTTGGGGTCGGTGGTGCGCTCGCGGTCAATCACGATGTGGTCCAGCCCGAAGGCCAGCGCCATCTCTTTCGACTTTTCATTTACCTCGGGCGTGCCGCTGGTCATCCAGTAGGAATAGGGGCGCAGCCATTCGTTGCCGTCGCCGCAGTGCAAGTCCACCAGGTAGTCGGCGCGGTCAATCACCTCGCGCGTGATGGCTTCGGCAATGCGCTCGGAAATGGTGCCATCCTTTTTCCCTGGGTACACGCGGTTCAGATTCTTCTGGTCCACCGGACTGTAATACACCGTGCGGCCCAGAAACGACGGCATATTGGCGACGTGGACGATAATCACCGTGCCCGCCAGTTCCGCCGCATCCACTTTTTGAGGAAAGCGCTGCATCGCTACCACTGGCGAATATTCATAGCCGTGCGTGCCTGCCACCAGCGCCAGCACCGGCCCGGCTTTCGCGCCGTGAATCACGGTGACCGGGATGCGCGTGCCGGGGTCCATACGCGGCGCGATCTCGATGTAGCCGGACGCTTTCGTGCCGGCCGCCGCCTTCACCGGCCCCACCGTGAACTCGCCGCGCTGCCCCGCGACCGCGATGGGCAGCATTGCGGTAATTATCAGGACTCGCTGTAGCGCCCGCCGAAAGTTGAGCATCGTTCCTCCAGTCGTCTGCTTCGCTTTTGCTGCTGCTTCGCTTTTGCTTTTGCCTTGCCTTTCCTAATCCGTGTCCATCCGTGGTTTCAACGTTTTTCACATCGGCTGATCCTGAGCGGTGGCCGCGCGGTTCTCCCGCGTGGCTCGAATTGTACCGGTCTCGTTGGTGTAAAAGTTGCGATAGCCAAAATTTCCCGGCCGCGCCAGCAGCGTGTAGGTCCGCACCCTTCCGCCTTCCGGAGGGCCGGGCGAGTATTCCAGGCGGTAGCCGAGCGCCTGCGCGCGCTGCGCGGCCTCGCGCGCCTGCGCGAACGAATGGCCGGCCAGCGCATCCAGCGAATCCGGGTAGCGTCCGCTGGCTGTTTCGAATTCCGCCAGCGCGCCATTCACTTGGCGCAGCGCGTCCGTGGCGCGCGTCTCGGCTTCCACCGCCGCGTCGCCCGCGCGCTCCGGCAGCACGAACCACAGGAACGCCCACACCGAGGCGATGATCACGCCCCAGAGCACCAGCCGCCGGATCAGCAACTTGCGCTTTTTTGCCGGCGTCGCGAGCTGCTCTTCCACTTCTCGCTCCATCGTCAGGTCCGCGCCGCAGTACGGGCACACCTCCGAGGCCTGGTTGATGGGTCGCTCGCATTCTCGGCAGGTGTACACGCCACTAACCGGTTCTGCGTTCCGGATTCCCCGCAAGACCCCTGACGGCATCCGTCACTACGGGAACGGGCAGCCTTTCTCGGATCCGAGGTTCAGCAAAGCTCGGATTGTATAGGAGGAGGGCGTCGCGGGCGAC
Source organism: Candidatus Acidiferrales bacterium (assembly GCA_050747305.1). Taxonomy (GTDB): domain Bacteria; phylum Acidobacteriota; class Terriglobia; order Acidiferrales; family UBA7541; genus JBOGNS01. Next base: position 2,681 of record JBOGNS010000220.1, read on the forward strand.
TGCGATCGAGCTAAGCAAACATCTTCTCGATCGAGCGCATGGGGAGGAACAGGCGGCTGCCGGCCAGCTCTATAAAGTTGTATCGCTTGTAGAACGCGGCAGTGTCGGCGTCCTTGGCATCGAGGGCAACGCCCGTGGAGGCGATCTGCCTGCTTCCTTGCAAGGCACGCTCCAGAGCATCCATAAGCAGGCGCTCGCCTAATCGCTTGCCGCGAAACGACAAAGCTACAGCTAAACGGCCAAGCAATGTGGCAGGCACGTCCGGATATTTAGGCATTTGTTTGGCAATTTCGTGTGGCATCGCGCTGAGTTCAACCGAGAATTGGCTCAATGTGTAGTATCCGGCGATCGTGTGGCCGTCCGCCGTTAACACGAATACGACAGCAGCTTTCTTTTCTGCGTCTTGTCTCGCTTGCCTGTGAAGATAGTCATCGAGAGCCTGTACGCCGCAGGAGAATGCCTCGCGATTGTGCTGCGGTCGGAGCGTCTCAATGCGGAAATCGGACGGCGGTTCCGGCACTACTTATTCGCCCATTTCTTGTAGCGCCGGGCTGCAGCCCTGGCGAAAGCGTTCGGCTCCGGCGGATTCAGGATGGCGTTCACAAAAGCATCTTGGGCCGCGCCGCGCAAGCGCCACACCTGAGAATCCCGAATCGTCTCCTCGGCGGCGTTTTGCAGCGTTGTAACCACATAATCTGTGAACGTGAGGCCGCGGATCTGGGCAGCGCGAGCAATCGTGCGCTTTTGCCTGGCGCTGATCCTCGCTTCTAAGCGCGCGGCCTTCTTTACCTGCGTCTGTCGCATACTGCCTCCCACAATGGAGTGTACGGCAGTTAGCCGTACGCTGTCAACGAGCCCTTTCTGTCCCCCATCGGCCGCGTGTCAGAAAAACAATAGCGGGCCCGACCTTCCCGGATCGGGCCCGCCGTTTTTTGTTCGCGATCGCCTTTGGCTAGAGGCCGGTCACGTTCTCCGCCTGCAGGCCCTTGGGGCCTTTGCGGACTTCGAATTCAACCGACTGCCCTTCGTTGAGTGTCCGATAGCCCTCCGACTGAATGGCGGAGAAGTGCACGAACACGTCCTCACCGGTGGAGCGTTGGATGAACCCGTAGCCCTTCGCGGCGTTGAACCACTTCACTGTGCCCTGTTCTCTCACGGTTGCAAACCTCGCTGTTGTAACCCGGACCCGCACGGGGCCGAGCAAATCACGCGTGGCCTCGCAAGCCCCTAGCCGCAAAACAAGAAAAGCCGCAAGCTTTTCGACTTGCGGCCCCGTTCATACGCCGATGGGAATCACGAGAGCAATCAACGCGCGCAATTCTTACCACGACAATTGCGAGACTGTCAACGCAGTGTACTCG
>JBOGNS010000221.1:0-8460 GCA_050747305.1 Candidatus Acidiferrales bacterium
AGCAGCCAAAGCCAAAGGTTGATTGGCAGTTCTGTTGTTCCACCCGATTGCGGGCAGGTGGCGCCCGGCATGCCTTCTGGCCGCGCGAGCTTCCGTCGAAACCGTGTCGCCCCCGTGGCCTGCTACCAGACTATATTAGATGCAGGAAGCCAGGCGCGCAAATGCGAGATCCAGACGAGTGAAGACACTTGAATAAATGAAGTCGGGACAAAGTTCGCGCGAGACGAGGCGTGCCGTCCAAGGGCCTCGGCTTGCCCTTGCGTGGTATGGCATGATGCTAGCCTAGCCTCGACAGGCCAAAATGCGCATAGAAGAACTTCTTGCCGGTCTGAACCAACCTCGCGATGCGTTTCCGAACGAGCTCATTGCCGAACTCATTTCCCGGCGCGCCGAAGCAATTCCCCTGTTGCTCGGGCTGCTGGAAGCCCTTGACCGTGACCCCGGCCTATGGCTCGCCGATGGCAAGAGAATGGATCACATCTATGCGTTCTATCTGCTGGCACAATTCCGCGAGCCACGCGCCTATCCACTGCTGGTGAGCATCTTCTCCCGGCCCGGGGAATTTCCATTCGACTTGGCAGGTGACGTCGTAACCGAAGATTTGGGGCCCATACTGGCATCGGTCTCCTGCGGCGATATGAGCGGAATGACTACACTGGTCGAGAACGAGCGGGCAAATGAATGGGTGCGTGCCGCAGCCTTGTCAGGTCTGGTTTTGCTAGTAGATGCGGGCGAGCGCACCCGCGAGGAGGTGATGGAATATCTTCTGAGGCTCTTCCGGAGGCTGGAGCGAAAGCCCGGCGCGCAATGGGACAGCGTGGCCACCGCGTGCGCTGACCTCTGGCCGCATGAAGCCCTCGCTGACCTCCGCCCGGCCTACGAAGAAGGGCTGGTGGATCCAATGGCGATCGCCTGGGACGACGTTGAGTATGCCTTGCGCCTCGGTAAGGAGGGCGCTATGCACGACGGGCGCTACGGTGACCCGCTGATTCGCGACGTCGCCTGGGACATGAGATGGATGAGTGCATTTCGTTCCGACGAGGAGTTGCCGCGGTTAGACGATACCGAGGTTGAGATTGAAACGAACCTACCTGAATTGTTAGAGGTGGCGGAGCAGATGATTCATGAGCGCGCGCCTGTTCACGTTCGCCGCGACGCGCCCAAGACGGGCCGCAACGAGCCTTGTCCGTGCGGCAGCGGCAAGAAATACAAGAAGTGCTGCGCTGTAGAATGATCCGGCAGCTATAAGAATCCCGGGATACGGCCACGACTCGCCGACCCGCCTGAAAAGGGCTGTGATCCAACGGGAAAGGCGGCGATTCTACGACTGGTTGAGTGCAGCGACCTGGCTTACACCAGCCAATCCGCAAACGCGCGCCAGGCTGGCGTGCCGGAAAGCATCAGCCGCAGCGGCACCGAGAGAACGAAAAGCAGCCCGCCCCAGATGTACACCGGATGCACGCGGCGGCGCGACATCGCGTCGTAAATGATCGCGATAATCAGAAAAATCGTCGTGAAGCCAAAGAATCCATACGGCCCCAGCGGTATCACGCCGGGCAGCCGCGCGACAGCGGCCACCACGATGCTGATGTAGGCAAGCAGCATCAGCCGCTTATGCGCTTCTTTGTTGCGTCGCAGCCAGAACGCACCGGCCACAAACGTGGCGAAGAGCGCCATATCGCCGAGCGGAATCACAAGGAATTCCAGCGGGTCTGCCCCGGGAGGAGCTGAGCCGCGGGCCGCCGCCCGAATCGCAGTCAGCGTCCCCACGGCGAGCATTGCAGCCGCCAAGACAATGCCCGCGATTCCCAGCCGCCGATGTACCGCAACGCTGCGCCGCGCGACCAACGCCGTCTGCACGATGAACAGCAGCACCCAGCCAGTAAACAACGCGCCGTGGATGTGCGCCAGCGGCGTCAAGGATACGAGACCAGCGAGAGTTGGCGGCGCTCCGAACGCGCTGCGGAGATAGTAGGTGGGAGCGAAGCCAGCGAACACGGTCAGCGCCATTGCGATGGCCATGCCGCTGTAGAAGACGCGGTCGTATGCGCCGGTGGCGGGTTGCAGGCCGGACTTGGAAACGGCGATGGTGGCCATCATCATTCTCTACAGTTGAGTTCCGGACTCTACAACATTGAAGTGGAGCGGGCAACCAAGATATCGGGATCCGAGACGAGAAGTGGGAAGTGGGAAGTCAGACCCTAAACCCTGTCACCTATCACCATCTCATTCGTGCCGCAGCGCGGTGAGTGGGTCGACTCGCGTGGCGCGCAATGCGGGCACATAGCAGGCCAGCGCGGCGACCGTCATCAGCAGCGCAGCGGTTGCGCCGTAGGTGAGCGGGTCGGTGGCGCTGAAGCCGAAGAGAAAAGTCTTCATGAGGCGCGTGAGCGCGTAGGTTGCCGGCAGTCCGACTAGCGCGCCGAAAATTGCGGGCCGCATGCCTTGGCGAATGACGAGGCGCAGCACATCCGACTTATGCGCGCCCAGCGCCATGCGGATGCCCAGTTCGCGGGTGCGGCGCGACACGGCGTAAGAAATCACGCCGTAAATTCCGATGGCCGCGAGCGCCAAGCCCAGCAGCGCGAAGGAGCCGAGGATGGTGGTGGTGACGCGCGCGGGCAGCAGCGCGAGGCTGAGGCGGTCGGCCAGCGGCGCGGCGTTGACGGGCATGTGCGGGTCGAGCTGCGCGATTTCCCGGCGCAGCGTGGGAATCATGCTGGCCGAATCCATGCTGGTGCGCACAATCAAGCCGCTGGAGCCGCTGTAGAACTGCCACAGCGCGCGGAAAGCGCATGGCCGCGGCTCACTGGCCAGGCTGTTGTATTTGCCGTCCTGCACGATCCCGATGACCTTCAATTTGGGCGCGCGCGGATCGGAGATGCTGAAGCGCTTGCCGATGGCCTCTTGCCCGGGCCAGAAGCGGCGCGCGAACGCCTGATTGACGATGGCCACCGGCTCCGCGGTGAAGCCATCGCCGTCGGCGAAATCTCGTCCGGCAAGCATGCGCGTACCCATGGCGGCGAAGTAGCCGGGGCTGATGCGGCTGCTCAGAGCGCGCGGCGCGCTGGCCGTGCGTTCCTCGGGCGCGCCTTCGATGAAAATCGGTGAACTGAAAAAATGCAAATCTACCGGAACCACGTCGGTGATGCCGGCGGCGCGCACGCCGGGGACCGCGCGGATTCGCTCGAGGGCCAGCTTTTGAATTTCACGGCCGCGCGCGGCATCGTAGCCCTGCATGCGCAGGTCGAAACCCAGCTCGATGGCGCCGTGCGGGTCAAAGCCGAGTTCGAGCGTGCTCGCCTGACGCAGCGCGCGCACCATCAACCCCGCGCCGGTGAGCAGCACCAGCGACAGCGCAACTTGCGCAGCGATCAGGCTGCCCCACACCCAGCTGCGCCGCCTGCCCGGCAACTGGCCGCTCTTGAGCGCGGGGGCAACGTCGGTTTTGGTGGCTTGCAGCGCGGGAAGCAGGCCGAATAGGATGCCCGTCACCAGCGTGATGAAGAAGCCGAAGGCGAGCACGCGGTAGTCCCAATTCACGTCGAGCGCGATGGGGAAATCGGCGGGCGGGCGCATTTGCAGGTTGAAGCGCAGCGGCCACAGCGCCGGCAACATTCCCAGAAGGCCGCCGCCAAGCGCGAGCAGCGTGCTTTCCGTGAGCAACTGGCGCACCAGGCGGCCGCGGCTGGCGCCCATGGCCAGGCGAATGGCGGTTTCCTCGCGGCGTTCGGTAGCGCGGGCCAACAGCATGTTGGATAAGTTGGCGCACGCCAGCAACAACACCAGCGCGGCCACGGCCAGCAGCAGCGCGGCAAGGCCAATCATGGCGCCGCGAAACGGCGCGAAGCCCGCCAGGCCCGACTTGACCAGCGTAAGCCGCATTCCTTTGTTTTCCTCGGGGAAGTCCTGCGCGAGCGATTGCGCGAGTGAATCGAGATTGGCCTGCACGTGCGCATGGCTCACCCCCGGCTTTATGCGCCCGAGCACGAAGAAAACGCTGTCGCCGCGCGCCTCGAGCAAATTTACGCCGGGCTCGATCGCGGCTTGCATCGCGATGGGGAACCAAATCTCCGGCGCGGCGCCCACTTTGGTGCCGGTGAAGCCTTTTGGCCCGACGCCGATGATGGCGTAGCTGCGCCCGTTGACGACGAACTCCTTACCGACTACATCCGCGCGGCCCCCAAAGCGCTTTTGCCAGGAGTCGTAGCCGATCACTGCCACCGGATGCGCGCCGGGCGATTGGTCGTCCTCCGGCGTGATCAGGCGGCCGAGATGCGGGCGCAGGCCGAGGCCAGAAAAGTAATTTCCGCTGACCATGTAGCACCACACGCGCTCGTTCACACCTTCGTAGCTCATGCCGACGGGCGCGAAGCGGTAAGCCATGAGATCGGAGAAAACTTCGCTCTGATCGCGCACGTCGCGATAGTTGGGGTAGGAAAAAGTATCGAACATGCCGCTGCCGGCGGCGTTCTTGAAGGAGACAATCTCGCCGGGCGCCTGCACCGGCAGGGGGCGGAACATGACGGCGTTGACGGTGCTGAAAATGGCGGTGTTGGCGCCTATGCCGAGCGCGAGCGTGAGCACAGCCACCAGGGTGAAGCCGGGGCTGCGGCGCAATTGGCGCAGGCCGTAGCGCACGTCTTGCGCAAACTGATCGAGCGACGTCCAGCCCCAGGTGTCGCGCGTGACGTCTTTCACCAGCGCGACATTGCCGAATTCGCGGCGCGCCGCAGCTTCGGCTTGCGCGCGCGATTCACCGCGCTCCATGCGCTCGCGGACGGCGGCGTGCAGGTGCGCGCGCAACTCTTCGTCCAGCTCGTCCTTTTGCTTGCGCCGCCACAACGGAGGTTTCATGCGATCACCCAATCACAGAATCACCAAATCACCCGATCGCCTCACTCGTGTCTCAGTGCGACAATGGGATCCACGCGCACGGCTCGCCGCGCCGGAAACCAACAGGCGATGCCCGATACGCCGACGAGCACGCCGGTCACACCGAGATAGGTCAGAAGATCAAGCGCCGAAACGCCGAACAGCATGGAAACCAGCATTTGGCTGGCGGCAGCCGCTCCTGCCAGTCCCAGCACCACTCCAATCGCCGTGAGCGTCAGCCATTGCCGGAACACCAGCGAGAGAACCCCGCCGCGTCCCGCACCCAGCGCGAGCCGTACGCCGATTTCGCGCGTTCGCTCGGTGACGCTGCCGGAAAGCACGCCATAAATGCCTACCGCAGCCAGTGCCAGCGCCACCATGCTGAACGCCCCCAGCAGGATCAACACGAACCGCCGCTCGGCTGCCGACAAGGCCAGCAGCTCATTGCCGGTCGAAACGCGGACGATCGGCTGGTCCTTGTCCACGAACCAGACCGCTCTCTTGATGGCCGGCACAAGGGCGCCCACCTCACCACGCGCGCGCACCACCAGCGTCATCGACTGGTCGGCGTACCACGATTGTTGCGGCGTGATATACACCGCTCGCAGATTGCCGGCGGCCAGGGATGCCTGCCGCACATCGCTGGCCACCCCAACAATCGTGTACCGCCAGTTGGGCGTGGGGCCGATGCCCATGCGCCGACCGACGGGATTCTGATCGCCGAATTCCTGCTTCGCCAGCGTCTCACTGATCACCGCAACAAACGGCGAGCTGGCGGTGTCCCGATTGTTGAGTGCCCGGCCGCGGCGCAACGGGATACGCATCGCTTCGAAGTATCCGGGCGTCACCACGTAGCGGAACGTGTTGTACGATCTCCCATGCAACTCGAAATGCGTGCCGTACAGCCCAAACTGCGTGTCGTCGGTCAGCGGCATGAGGCTGGTGAACGCCGCAGCCAGCACGCCCGGCACACGGCGCGTTTCTTCCAGCGCTTGGGCAAAAAACTGACGGGTCACCTGGGGATCGGCGAACTTCGGGCCGGCGGTCTGCACTTGCATGGTCAGGAGGTTGGCGGCGTCAAAGCCGGGGTCCACCGCAAACAAACGTTCAGCGCTGCGTAACAGCAGTCCAGCGCTCACCAGAAGCACCAGTGCGAGCGCCACCTCGACAACCACCAAGGTACGGCGCGTCCATTGGTGGCCTCCGCTGATTTGCTGCCCCGCTTTGACCCCGGCCTGAAGCTCGCCCCGCAAAGCGCGCAGCGCGGGCGCCATCCCCACTGCCACGCCAATCAGCGCCGTGATGCCCAGCGCGAACAAGAAGGCCCTAGGATGCAAGCCGATAGCGGCCAATCTCGGCAGCTCCGGCGGGCTCAGCGCAATCAGCCCTTGCACGCCCCACTCCGCAAAGAGCAGTCCCAGAGCGCCTCCCGCGCTGCACAGCAGCAGGCTTTCCGTCAGCAGTTGCCGCACCAGCCGCCGCCGGCTTGCCCCCAGCGCCGCGCGCATAGCGAATTCGCCGCGGCGCTGCGCACCGCGCGCCAGCAGCAGGTTGGTTACATTCACGCAGGCGACCAGCAGCACCAGCATGACCGCGCCCATCACCGCCAGCAGAGCCGGCTTGACGCTACGGGTGACATCGGCTTGCAGTGCGTCCACAATGAACCCGAAACGCAGATCCGCCCAGCGCGGCCGGGGAAACTCCGCCACCGGCGTACGCGCGATCGCGTCCAGTTCCGCCTTGGCTTGTGGCAGGCTGGCCTCCGGGCGCAGACGCCCCACCAGACGTAGGTGATGACCCCACTCGGGGGTGACCGTTTCCGTGATGTGTCCTGGGTCGTATTGTGCCGGCGACCAGATCTCCGCCCCTGGCGCGAGCACATTCTCGAACCCGCGCGGCATCACCCCGACGACGGTGTAGCCCTCGCCGTCGAGTGTGACGTGGCTTCCGACAATGCCGCGATCGCCGCCGAAGCGCCGTTGCCACAACCCATGGCTCAGAATCGCCACCTTCGGCCCGCGGAAAGCCTCGTCGGTCGCTTGAAAATCGCGGCCGAGCGCGGGAGTGACACCGAGCGCAGCAAAGTAGCCGTGACTCACGTACTGACCGTTGAGCCGCTCCGGCTCACTCGGTCCCCGGAGTGTTGGCTGCCACGGTTCCAGTATGGCAAGCGCGGCGAAGGACCGGGTGCGCTGAGCAAGTTCGCGATAGGTGTGGAACGTCACTTCGCTGCGCGCGCGCTCGTAGATGTCCCACACCATGACGATCTGTTCCGGATGGGGGTACGGCAGCGGTTCGAACAAGACCGGGTTCACGGCGCTGAAGATGGCGGTGTTGGCGCCGATGCCGAGCGCAAGGGTGAGGACGGCGGTGAGGGTGAAGCCGGGTGAGTGGCGCAACTGGCGCGCGCCGTAACGCAGGTCTTGCGCCAGGGTCTCGAACCAGGCCCAGCCCCACTGGTCACGCGTCACTTCCTTCACCAGGGCGACATTGCCGAATTCGCGGCGCGCTGCGGCTTCGGCTTGTGCGCGCGATTCACCGCGTTCCATGCGCTCGCGGATCGCAGCCTCCAGATGTGCGCGAATCTCCTCGTCGAGTTCGGCCTTTTGCTTACGGTGCCAGAGTGAGAAGTTCATGGGTGATTCCTCGTTAGCGCTTCGTGGCCAAAACAAAGCGGCGTCGAGCCGCCGCACTCCAAAGCCGCGCTTCGCGCGGCGTGAGAACAGCGCGGGCTGGCAAGCCGGCGCGAAACGGGCAGGCACTGGGGCCTGCCCCTACAAAGAAAAAGTTTCATGTTGCGCCCTGATTCTTCGCCGGGTTCAAGATGCCGGCGATGGCGTCGGCGAAACGCTCCCAGCGCGATCGCTGCGCGAGCAATTGCTTCCTCCCTTTGGGCCTGAGGCGGTAGACGCGCACGCGCTGCTGATTCTCAGAAACTTTCCATTCCGCGGCGATCCAGCGCTGGCGCTCGAGCCGGTGCAGCGCGGGATAGAGCGAGCCGGTTTCCACCTGCAAAAGCTGGTTGGAGTTGGCGCGGATGGCGCCGGTGATGCCGTAGCCGTGCTGCGGCCCCCACTGCAGCGTCTGCAGGATGAGCAGATCGAGCGTGCCTTGCAGCAGCTCGATACGGTTCTGGTAGCGATCTTTGTTTGCCATGTAGCCTTTCTACACCCTGGGGTGTAGTTTGTCTACAGCCTTTTGACGACGAATGCCAGCGAGGGATAGCAAGGAGCGAGCTAACAGTCGACAGCTCACAGTCGACAGTTCGGCCAGACGCGTGACGGTTGCGCACTTCGTCCAGCCTGGATCTACAGGCCGGCCCTAAGGGTTCCGACTATGGGCTGTCGACTGTGGACTGTTGACTGTCGACTCGAAGGACAGACCGGGAGTCTGTTCTACTGGGCGCTCGGGGCGCCGGCTTTGCGCAGGTAGATATTGCCGTTGAAGTTGGTGAACTGGATTTCGGGGCCGCCGCCGTTGATGGTGCCGCGGATCATCTGGTCGACTTGCACTTTGTACTTGCCGCCCTGCCCCCGGGAATCTTCCACGATGGGCTTGGGCGCGCCGGACTGGACCTGCACGTCG